>NZ_JAAHFZ010000008.1:0-194223 GCF_010672795.1 Moorena sp. SIO1G6 | reverse complement strand
GGTCATTACCGGAACCTCCCAACATGTAATCGCTACCAGTTCCACCGTCTAAGTAGTCATTGCCAGAACCACCACTGAGGGTATCATTACCACTAGAGCCATAGAGATTGTCATTGCCTGTACCACCGTATAAGCGATCGCTACCAGTTCCACCGTCTAAGTAGTCATTGCCTGAGCCACCCTTCAGGTAGTCGTTACCGGCATTACCATAAAGACGATCATTACCATCACCACCTTTCAGATTATTAGCACTATTGTTGCCAATAATAGTGTCGTTACTTGAGCTACCAACTACATTCTCAATGATGGCTCCGTAGGCAATTGAGGTTCCATAACGAGTAGTCTTATATCGCAATGAGCTGGTATCGTTTCTGTTATCTCTCGGTTGATAGGTGGTTGAGTTATAAGAATCCCGAGTGGTCAGTATACCACCTTCTCTGATGTCGAAATAATATCCAGAACTTCTCGCAGCAAGTTTAGAAAAATCTAAAGTATCAACTCCAGCACTATCCCAGAGTGACAACTTCATAGGTTTTGTTTTACTACCACGATAGGCATAATATCCATTGCTATGACCGTAGACAGTATCAAACTGGTAATTAGTGTTCCCTGAATTAAAAGTCTTAGCTCCGTAAAGGTACTGTACAGCTCTGATGTCATAAGGCATTGGTGTAGCTGCATATTCACCGACATCGTTATAAGACATCAGGGTATTAGTGTTGTTGTCTTGGTAGTACGGTAAAAAGGGTGGGTTACCCTTACCAGTTTCAAAATTATAGTTGCCTGGATGCTTTAAACCAAGTGCATGTCCAATTTCATGTAGTGCTACTTCGAGAAACCTATTACCTCTGCCAGTAGCAGAATCTTTCCCAAGCTTAATAGTTACATGGTCTAGTTTATTAGACCCCCAACTTGCTACTCCACCGGTTCCACTTTGTCCATAAAAACTTAGGTTTCCTTTGTTTGATACTTCACGAAATGTAATATTAGCGACTTCACTCCACCTTGTCAGGGCTTCTCTCACCATTGATCTTTCACTAAAATCAAGCCCATCACTTCCAGTTGAGTAATTAATACTGTAAGTTAGAGAAACTGGTTTACCTGTATCAACCCAATAATGTTCACCTAACAAAGCATCAATATTGTTTTTTCCAGAACGCTTAACACCCATAATAATTTTCCTGATCAAATAGTTTTGTTCGTTTTAGAGAGGACCTATAAACGAAGTGTATCCTGTGACTCCTTTCATTTAGCTATTGTAAATACTTCGGTTTATGTCTGTGCATTAATGCAGCTATACTAAACCGTATATTATCCTAAAACTAGGTTACAATCCCCTAGTAAAACGCCTTTTTTGATCACTAATTATCCTAAGTTGTTAGGATGTACCGTTTAAGGATACCCGGTCTGCAAAGTTATCATTAGAAATCATTGATGTTTGCTCCGTAATTAATTAATCGTTAGCTGCGATGTAATGCACACCTGGGTCGTACCTGAGGTTGTATCTGAAAACTGCTGTGTTTTTCAGGCTCTAATGGAAAATTAAATTAAATCTGCTATTTTGCCACAAAAGGGCAGATTTTTGTAATTTTTCTTAACAAAAGCCCTGAGCACACCAACCCTGATCAAAAATGCGCCTGAGTTCACTCAGACGCACTATGCTAATCAAGTAATGATTTTATGCTCCGGCAAGCTTTGCTCCACCGCAGGCTTTCAGAAAAATTCTAGACAAACACCTCAGAGAGATTATCGTTGAGAGTGCTAGCTTGAGTCCAACTCACCACAGCCAGGAGGTCTCCGTCGCTCGAGATTTCGGCACCATTAGCACCATCAACGATGCTCAGCTGATCACTATTGTAAAAATCAAAGGTAGTTAGACCAAGCTGGAAGTTGTTGATAGTATCAAAGCCATTGCCGCTTTCGAGGACAATTAGATCCTCACCACCCCCTAGCCACAGGGTGTCGTTACCACTGCCACTGCTAATGTAATCATCGCCAGAGCCAGAATAGATTATGTCATTACCAGAACCACTATAAATTACATTATCACCCTCACTGCCGAAGATGGTATCGTTACCGCTACCACCGTAAATCACATCCCGCTGTGAACTACCGTAGATCAGGTCATTACCATTACCGCCGATCAGGGTATCAATTCCCTCACTACCAAAGATTGTGTCATTGCCAGCCAAACCGTCAATCTGATCGTTTTCGACAGTACCGAACAGGCTATCATTGCCTGATGTTCCGGAAATCCGATTGTCCTCAATATCGAAGTTAATGTTGAGATCAATCAAGCCTGTGTTGCCGAAAAAGCTATCAACCGCAATTTGGTAGGTTGTACCAGCGGTAACAGTAAATAGAACTTGGCTTTGCAAACCAAAGGTGTCATCATTACTGGCAATCGGCGTTAAACTGTCAACTGCTGAACCAGTGTAGACTGCCAGGGTAGTGTCGTAGTTACTCCCAAAAGTGTCAATGGTCACGATACCATCAGCAGGAGCTGTCCAAGACCACCAGGCAGAATTCCACTGGAAGTCAACTACTGCATGATTCGGCTCACCTGGCTCCCCAGTGAAACCCTCGTTAGTGCCTGTAGTACTAACTGATGTACCGTTTAAGGATATCCGGTCTGCAAAGTTATCATTAGAAACCATTGATTTTCCCTCTGTAATTAATTAATTTTCAGTTGTTATATAATGCACACCTGGGTGGGATCTGAGGTTGTATCTGAAAACTGCTGTGGTTGTCAGCCTCTAATAGTTAAGTTAATCAAGTTAAATTTGACCTTTTTGTGAAAAAAGGTAAGCATTCAGCTCAGGCAAGGGCTGATATATAGTCAGCGTAGATGCGCCTAAGGCGTTAGCTGATAGCTGAATGTTTCAATTTATAGATTCAGAATAAGCGAAAAAATTGCTATTGATTATAAAATCAGCATAATTATACGTATCGATTAGTTAAAGATGTTGTGAAATAAATTTACTTCACTTAGATAATTTATAAAAAGCTTTAATTGGATGATCATTCATGTCCTTTAAAGCATTTACAGCGTTTTGCCATTCGGTCAGGTACAAATTATTGAGGTGCGACCCGTGGCGAATTAAATTCGCCAACGGAAAGCGCACCTAAGGTTTTAGGGAGCAGGGAGCAGGTAAGAGTTCAGAGGGGAAAAGGAAAAAATCCTGTGTACCTGAGGTGAGACCCGTGGCGAATTTAATTATTAATTCTTCGAGCACATCTGAGAGTTATTAAAAATGCTGTATCTATCCCTTTTGCCTCTTGCCTCTTGCCTTTTGCCTTGTCTTCACCCACGGTTTATGAGACTTATCCAATAGGTCTAATATATAATTACAGCGCGATGAAAGAAGCTATCTAAGTAATTTTTTTTTCTTTGTTGGAGTTTTCTTTAAACAATTTACGTCAGCTGTCAGCCGTCAGCTTAACATAAATCTCTTTAGGGATAATTTAATGTTGAGAGATTAATGAAAATGTAAGCTAATGCGCTACTTGAGGTGCTACTTGATGTGCCATAAGCTGTCACTCCTCAGCCGACTTAACTCAGATTAAACTAATGCTTACCTCTTTTATTAAAAACCTATTCGCGTAGCGTGGGCGTAGCGCATTAGCTGATAGCACCTCAAGTAGCGTGGGCGTAGCGCATTAGCTGACGAATTTCCGGTTTTTCATGAATGGGCAAGTAAATAGGTGATGCTTGCCAAGCTGGCACCAGCCATGAGGATATTTTTTAAATAGCTTAAATAGCGTTTTGAGTAACTGGTACTTAGTAATAGTAAGAAATAGATATCTAGGTATACACGAGAATAATCTAAATAATACCCTAAGATAGTCATGCTAGTCATTGAAAATAACACAGCATAAATAATTGCACTGATTAGGATAACCTTGTTTTCCCGCAGGGACTGACTGGCTAGCAGTATAGTGACTACAAAAGCTGCTATTAATAAGGCAAATGAATAAGCTTCAAGGATAAAATACTCGCTTTTTGACATTATTTAGCTCGTTTGAAACGAAAGACGCTCTGCTACTCTAAATCCGTATAAATGCTGAGATTATGATTAGTCAACGTCCTAGAGTCATCTTGCGTGCTGATTGGATTGTATTGTTAAGCACCTAAACAAAATTAATTGCCTACTACCAATCTCTGTAACCCTTACATCGTAAGGCTTTGAGTTTTGGAAAATGTGTAATTAATTTTGTGCACCTGCTTAGATAAAGGAACATTGAGATTACAAGGGAATACCAAAAATTTGCAGCAATTGGAGGGTGAACATTTAGCGTTTTTAATACCTTGACCAGTCAATTGTGGTAATAGCAGTTATTTTTAATTGAATTAGGATAAAAGCATCACAATCATAATGTTTTGGTCTAAATAAAACTAAGGAAATTAACTTAAAGTAGTGCTGAAAGCCTTGCCTAGCAAGACTTTCAATGTGTAAGCAATTTTGCCTAGGTACTTAGTTTTGAATTAGGAAACGGCAAAGTCAGTTATTTTACGGCGTTCTAAGGTTTTAAAGGCAAGGACAATTTGTTGGGGTGAAATGCCTAGTTTTACCAGTTCGTTGGCGACTCCTTCTTCTGTGCCGTCTTGTTGAAGCCAAATTTTTTCGTTAATGATATCAATGTGAATCAAACTGCCGTAAATTCTTTGATTTTTGTGCCAACCTATTTCCATGAGGAGATAGTGATCTTTATTTTCGTCAATGATTAATTGAAGGTCGCTTTCGGGGTCATTTCCTAAAAATTCAACGTAGTCTTGTAAGACTTTGATAATGGCTTGTTTTAGATTAGTTTTGTTTAAGGTATCCATGTAATAAGCTCCTCTTGATTGACGTCAAAGGTAAAAATGCGAATTATTTTATCTTCGATTAAAACTTGTCCTGCTTCTTCTTCAAACACTGATGATCTCACATCTTCTGGAACAGCTAAATAGAGTTTTCTTTCGGGTTCGTAGCGTGCCAGTAGGTGTTCATACAAGACAAATTGACCCACTGCTTCCTCTAAATCTTTCATTTCTGATGCACTGCGGAAACTTTTGATTTCAACAGCAATTTTCTGGACACCTTTTTCCGCAGCAATGAGTCGTTCTGCCCCTAAGTCAATATATAAATTCTTTTTTCTAGTGAGTTTTAAACGATAGGGATCGTGGGTGATTGTCCAACCGTCTTTTTGAAGGGCATTGCGTACAATATCATGATAGTAGTCACGAACTGGCATGGTTATTGTTTTAATGATTAATTTATTTATCTTAATTGACTCTGACCATTACCGTTATGATTCGGGTATTCTTAAGTTAGCAAAAAGTGATTATCCAAGGGTCAAAAAGATTATTCATAGATGCTATGATGAATATCAAGCTTATTTTCAAAAGGAAGTGCTCCTATTTACTAAACCATTAGCACCAGGGCTGAGTATTTTAGAAGGGGTGCATCTCAATGCATGCAAAAACACTCTTCGGCAATAGAAAGCTAATATAATTTTATGACAATTACCCTTAATAAAAATCTCCCCCATCTCCCGATATTCCGCTCCTGGGAGGGGTTAGGGGTGGGTTCTTATCTCCCCCTCTCCCCACCCTCCCCACACTTCCCACCCTCCCCACACTTCCCACCCTCCCTCTAATTATGGGTATTCAACCTGACTTGATATTATTCATGATGTCGCTTTTTAGCCCAAAGTACACCTGACATTATATCTTTATTTATCGTGTTAAATTTTACATCTCAAATACAAACGCTAAATCAAATTTTTCCCAAATCTTCATTTTACCTTTCCGCTTTTTCATGAATGGGCAAGTAAATAGGTGATGCTTGCCAAGCTGGCACCAGCCATGAGGATATTTTTTAAATAGTTTAAATAGCGTTTTGAGTTACTGCTGCTGAGTAATAGTAAGAAATAGATATCTAGGTATACACGAGAATAATCTAAATAATAACCTAAGATAGTCATGCTAGTCATGGAAAATAGCACAGCATAAATAATTGCACTGATTAGGATAACCTTGTTTTCTCGTAGGGATTGACTGGCTAGCAGTATAGTGACTACAAAAGCTGCTATTAATAAGGCAAACGAATAAGCTTCAAACAGGTTTTTTCCTCCTAGTCCTCCTGTGAGACTATTAATCAGCTTTTGACCTATGCCAAATAGGGGGTAGCCAAAATTTTCACTACCTTCTAGATTTTCTTGAGCCTCTAGACGATAGAAAACATAGATAGCCCACCCAGCTACTGGTATCCAAGCCCATAATAGATGTTGCAGCTGCCGACCTTTGCGCTCCCATATACTGGTTAATAAAATTGCCAACCACATTAATAGCATTGTCTCCCTTGTCAGACAAGCAGCTGTGATGGCTATTGCTGTGTAAATCGGTTTTTCATTGCGATAAAAATAGATAGCTGTTACTAGCAGCAAGCTACTGATTAAATCAGCTGTTGAAAGGGATAAAACCATCCAAACTCCTGGTATAGAAAGAACCAGGAGTGAGTGCCAAGTTCTACCACTATATTGTTTCAGATATAAACTACTCACAAATACTATGAGAATAATAGCTAGACAGTTAATCCCAACCATTGCGTAGGGAATTAACTGGGGATTCCCAAAACCTAATAGATAACCTAGCAGTGGATAGAGAATTCTTCTGTAGCGATATTGCGGAGGAGTAATGGCTTCTATTGTCCCTGAGTTTTCTAACCATGGATCGAGAGCAATACTCAGAAACTGTTGACCATCATATCCCTGCTCTCCCTGATAAATCAATACTTTATGACTATTGAGATAAGGAGAAATAGGAAATAATGACCCAATTCTGAAAAAGCCAGTAATATTTCCTTCAAATTTGACAAAATAAAAAAAACTTACTATAACTAATACTAAAATAGCAGCCAATATTGTGTGCCTAATCTCAACCGGCTGGCGATTCCATAATTGTTTCATGACTTAACCCGCTCTTCCCTCTCCTCCTGTAAGCATATGCTTACAATTCGCAAAAAGTAAAAATGCGCCTGGTTAATTCCAGACGCGGGTAATCTTTGCAGGTGACGATAATAAATGAAATAAAATGAAATTAACCGAGTGCTTCAGCACCACCCACAACTTCCAGAATTTCCTGGGTAATTGCGGCTTGCCGTGCCTTGTTGTAGGTTAGGGTTAGTTTACCAGTCAGTTCCGATGCATTATCACTGGCATTACTCATTGCTGTCATCCGACAAGCCAGTTCACTAGCTGCTGACTCTTGTAATGCCCGTAGTAACTGGTTGTTTAGATATAAAGGCAACAGGGCATCGAGGATTTGCACGGGGTCTTGTTCAAAAATCATGTCACGGGGGAAAGTCTCGGTAGTTCCCCTTGTGACTACCTCCCGCTCCACCTTGAACTCACCACCTTTAGTTGTCAGTCTGAAGATTTCATCATCCTGTGATTCTAGTCCCTTAGCTGTTAGGGGTAGCAGGGTTTGAACCGCAGGTCGAGAACTAATCAATGAGACGAATTTGGTGTATATCAACTCCACCCGGTCTACGGTTTCAGACAGAAACAGGGAGAGGAGTTGGTCAGCAATCATAGATGCTTCTGATGCTGTGGGAATCTGTTCTAAACCGGTGTACTTGGCATCAATTGGCTGATTGCGGCGCTCGAAGTACTGAATAGCTTTGCGTCCAACTAGCACGTATTTGTAGCCAACCCCTTTCTCCTGTAGTTCCTTTGCACGGTTTTCGGCACGCTTGATAACGTTAGTATTGTAACCGCCACATAGTCCTCGATCCCCTGAAACGACGAGCAAGCCTACATTCTTGATTTCCCGTTCTTTTAGTAGGGGCAGATTGGCATCTTCAAACTGCATCCGGTTTTGCAAACCGTAGAGAACTTGTGTTAAGCGGTCAGCAAAAGGACGGGTGGCAGTCACCTGTTGTTGAGCACGACGTACCTTAGCCGCAGCCACAAGGCGCATCGCTTCGGTGATTTTCCGGGTATTTTTGACTGACTTAATGCGATCGCGAATGTCTTTTAGATTAGGCATAATCTGTTCAAGGATGACGGTTGTCTCGGCTTGAAGGTTGTCTGGTTGAAGGTTGAAGGTTGTCTGGTTG
The DNA here is from genome assembly GCF_010672795.1 of Moorena sp. SIO1G6. Taxonomy (NCBI): domain Bacteria; kingdom Bacillati; phylum Cyanobacteriota; class Cyanophyceae; order Coleofasciculales; family Coleofasciculaceae; genus Moorena; species Moorena sp. SIO1G6. The sequence goes on along the minus strand of NZ_JAAHFZ010000008.1, from coordinate 186,121 downwards.
AAGGTTGAAGGTTGTCTGGTTGAAGGTTGAAGGTTGTCTGGTTGAAGGTTGAAGGTTGTCTGGTTGAAGGTTGAAGGTTGTCTGGTTGTTGGCCTTTGGGGTTCGGTGTAGGGTAGGTTGACTGTTTTTTAGAGAACCTGCAACCTACTAACCTGCAACTGAAATTAACCTGCAACCTGCAACCTACTAACCTGCAACCTACTAACCTGCAACCTACTAACCGGTAACCTGCAACGGAAATTAACCTGCAACCGAAACTAATCTTTAACCTGTTAAGCAGAGACTAGGAAGGTCTGTTTGTATTCTGCGATCGCTTCCTTTAGAATGCTTTCGGCTTGATCAGTGAGCTTCTTCTCGTTTTTGATGATCTCAACGTACTCTGGCTTGCTGGTTTTCAAGTACTCCCGCAGTGCCTGAGTAAAAGTTGTCACCTTATCAGTAGGCACATCATCGAGATAGCCATTGAGTCCAGCGTAAACGATTGCCACTTGCTCAAACACAGCTAGGGGTGAATTCTGAGGTTGCTTCAACACTTCCCGTAAACGTTGACCCCGAGCCAACTGAGCTTGGGTTGCGGCATCCAAGTCGGAGGCAAACTGAGCAAAAGCTTGCAAGTCGTCAAACTGGGCTAGTTCTAGCTTCAACTTACCAGCCACTTTCTTCATGGCCTTGGTTTGGGCAGCAGAACCTACCCGTGACACTGAGATACCAGGGTTAATCGCTGGTCTGACACCAGAGTTGAATAGGTCAGAGGAGAGGAAGATTTGACCATCGGTAATAGAAATTACATTAGTCGGGATGTAAGCTGATACGTCACCAGCCTGAGTTTCAATAATAGGCAGTGCGGTCATACTACCACCACCCAGTTCATCATTCAGTTTAGCTGCCCGTTCCAACAACCGGGAGTGGACGTAGAACACATCTCCTGGATAAGCTTCCCGTCCTGGTGGACGGCGCAGCAGTAGGGACATCTGGCGATAGGCTTGAGCTTGCTTAGACAAGTCATCATAAATCACTAGGGTTGCCTTACCGTTGTACATAAAGTACTCGGCAATCGAGGCACCGGTGTAGGGAGCCAAGAACTGTAGAGTAGCTGGGTCATTGGCATTCGCTGCCACGATCACAGTGTAGTCTAATGCTCCTTTTTCCTGGAGGGTATTCACCACTTGGGCTACCGTAGATGCCTTCTGACCAATAGCAACATAGACACAAATTACATCTTCTTGTTTCTGGTTGATGATCGTATCTACAGCAATAGCAGTTTTCCCGGTTTGTCGGTCACCAATAATCAACTCTCGCTGACCCCGTCCAATGGGAATCATAGCGTCAATAGCGGTGATTCCAGTTTGCATGGGTTCACAAACTGAACGCCGCGCAATAATCCCTGGGGCAATGGATTCCACCAGACGGGATTCAGTGCTTTGAATATCCCCCTTACCATCAATGGGACGACCCAAGCCATCAACTACCCGACCAATCAGTGCCTCTCCGACGGGTACCTGAGCAATCTTACCAGTAGCAGTAACCGAGCTACCTTCCTGGATCTGTAAACCATCCCCCATCAGCACTGCACCCACATTGTCCTGTTCTAAGTTCAGGGCAATGCCAACGGTGCCATCTTCAAACTCCAGCAGTTCCCCAGCCATGCACTTTTCCAAGCCATAAATCCGGGCAATACCATCACCAACTTGCAAAACCGTTCCAACGTTGGAAACCGCAAAACCTTGGTTATACCCTTGAATTTGCTGCCGAATAATGCTGCTAATTTCGTCTGGTCTAATGCTAATCATGATGTGTTTTTATCGTTAACTAACTAATTGTTTACTGTTAACTATTAACTGTTGACTTTTGACTGTTGACTATTAACTGTTCAAGGTTATTTCCCAAGGGGTTAACTTTTAACTTACTAACCTACCCTAAAAGGGAAGCCTCAGGCTAACAACCACCAACGTGACGTACTTCAACTGGTCAGAGCCATACCGATGCGACGTAGTTGTCCTTTGAGACTGGCATCAAATATCTGAGACCCGACTTTAATGATCACACCACCGATTACATCCGGGTCAATTTTTGTCTGCAGTTCCACCTGGTTGGCTCCCGTGAGGGACTTAACTTTCTCACGAACTGATTCTTGCTGAGCTTCACTGAGTTCTATTGCTGAACTGACCTCAGCCAAAACAGTTTGATCTAACTCCCTGAGAAGTTCTTGGTACTTCAGGCAAATGCCTTCCAAAAACACAATGCGCCCACGGTCTACTAGAATTCTTAAAAAATTCATGGTGTAGGGGTGAAGTTGGTCCCCAGCAATTTGTTGCAACACCCCGATTTTATCCTCAGCTTTGACCACAGGAGAGCCTAAAAACTCCTGCAATTGTGGCGATTCTTTCAAAAGATTCAGCAGAGTATCTACATCCTCACTCAGTTTGCCTTTGAGTTCGTTATCGGACTTAGCCAAATCGAGGAAAGCTTCTGCATAAGGTTCGAGTACTTGGCCACTCAAAAAACCACCTTTCATGAGCCACCTCCCAACAGAGCGATGTTGCGGTCAATTAATTGTTGTTGAGCAGAGTCATCTAATGTCTCTCTTAGTTGGGAATCCACCTTAGCCATTGCCATAGTAGCAACTCGCTGACGTAGTTCGGCCATGGCTCGTTCCCTTTCCGAGTTCAAATCCTGAACTGCTGATTCTTTCATCCGTTCTATCTCTTGAGCCGAAGCGGCCAAAATTGCCTCTTTAGCTGCTTTAGCATTAACTTCTGCTGCAGCACGAATGTTTTCTGCCTCGACTTGGGCTTGAGCTAACTTCTGCTGTTGATCTGCTAAGGCTTCGGCTCCTTGTCTTTGACGAGCTTCTACTTCTTTAATAGTCTGTTCAATTTTTGAGCGTCGCTCACTCAAAACGTTTCCCACTAATTGGCGACCGAAGTAGTACAGTACCCCCAACAAAATACTCAGGTTGATTAGGTTGGTTTCAAGAATATTAAAGTTTAATCCGAAACCACCTTCTCCATGAGCTTCTGTTGCCAATAATACTAAATTCCCCATCATATCCGTTTACAATTGTTTTGAACGCATAATCTTGCTAAGCTATGACCTGTCCACCTACTCTCAAGATAATTATCTCAAGACAATTATCTCAAGACAATTATCTCAAGATAATTAATAGTTTGACATAGTTTGACAGTACTCCCACATCGCCAATCTCTTAGGAGTTGTAGTAAATATATGGGTCAGGCGGTCAAGGCCCAACCATTTATCTTACTAACGCTGGCCCTAACAATTTTTCTAGGATTTGGCTAGATAGATCATCGACTTGTTGTTCGAGGGAAGCCATTGCTTGCTGTTTTTGTTGATCAATTTCTTCTTGAGCTTTTGCTCGTTCAGCCTGAGCTTCTTGTTGGGCTTCAGCGATCGCTTGAGCTGCCATTTTTCTGGCATCTTCTTGGGCAGCAGCGATCACAGCTTGAGACTGCTTCCGGGCTTGACCCAACTGTTCTTCATACTCTTTAGCCATTTTTTCGGCTTTAGACAAGCGTTCTTTGGCATCAGATTCCTGATTCCGGATGTATTCGTCACGCTCATCGAGGGTTTTTGTCAGTGGCTTATAGAATATGGCATTTAATACAACTGTCAAAACCAGAAACTGCAATGCCATCAGAGGCAGAGTAGCATCAAAATCAAACATTTTTCACAGATTCCCAATCGGAATAAAACCGAACAATTGACCGTATCAGACCTACCATGTAGAGACGTTGCCTGCAACGTCTCTACATAAAGTATCAGGTTCTAAGAAAATGGGTTAGCAAACAGCAGTACCAGAGAAATTACCAGACCATAGATAGTCAGGGATTCCATGAATGCCAAGGTTAACAGCAGAGTACCGCGAATTTTTCCTTCAGCTTCCGGCTGACGAGCAATACCTTCTACAGCTTGACCAGCAGCGTTTCCTTGACCGATACCAGGGCCGATAGCAGCTAAACCGACAGCAAGAGCAGCAGCGACAACTGAAGCAGCAGCAACGATTGGATCCATGATGATTTTTCTTATCCGTGATTAAAGAACAAAATACAGAGCTACTAGTCAGAAGGATTCTCCGAAGGAGTCATCAATTCCAACTATTCCTAATTTAAGGCTACCGTGCCATTCCCATCATAAGGTTATCCCTTAATGTTCTTCGCCTTCGACTTCTATTGCCTCGTGAATGTAGGCAGCTGCCAAGGTAGCGAAGACCAGGGCTTGAATTGCACTGGTAAATAGACCTAGCGCCATAATTGGCAAGGGAATAAACAGAGGCACTAGCAGCACCAACACGGCTACTACCAGTTCATCTGCCAAAATATTGCCAAATAAACGGAAGCTTAGGGAGAGGGGCTTGGTGAAGTCTTCTAAAATCTTGATCGGCAAGAGGATTGGTATTGGCTGAATATAGCCAGCGAAGTAACCTAAACCCTTCTTGCTCAAACCAGCGTAAAAATACGCCAAGGATGTTAGTAAGGCTAAAGCAACGGTGGTATTGATGTCATTGGTAGGAGCCGCCAGCTCACCGGATGGTAGCTCGATAATACTCCAAGGAATTAGGGCTCCTGACCAGTTTGACACGAAGATAAACAAAAACAGTGTACCGATAAAAGGTACCCAAGGGCGATATTCTTTTTCCCCCAGCTGGTTTTTCGCTAAATCCCTCAAAAATTCTAGGGCGTACTCCATCACATTTTGGATACCGCCAGGAACCATTTGGACATTTCGAGTTGCCGCAAGGGAAGCTACTACCAGAATAGCAATCACTACCCAGGAGGTGAGAAAAACCTGACCGTGTAATGTTAAATTGCCAATCCGCCAATAAAAGTGTTCACCAACTTCTAAGGAAGCAAGGGGTAAAGAATTCAGAACGTTTAAAGCATTTATCATTTCCATTCTGGAGATTTACCCAGATTTCTGTCAAGGGTGAAACGTCTGTTTATCCTACCAATAAATCCGACTTAAATAAATCTTACTTAGAGGTAGGATTTACTAGGCTTTGCAGCACATAGACGATAATTGCGGCTTTGTACGTCAGAAACCCTAAAAATATAGGAAGTATTTGTAATTTTTGCCATTGACTGGCTACTACAATTATCCCAATAAAAACCGCAAACCGAGCCATGCTCGGACGTCTATTTTGTTGGCTTAGCCGCTCTACGTCTTTAGCCAACATTCTCAAGTAAACCATACCAGTACACGCCCCGATCAAATAATTTAAGGCAATGTTGAGGGAGTAAACCAGCCACACACAGATGAAAATAATCCCTGTCGCGACTAGGGTGACCAACAACAGAGTTTGTTTGAGTTGGTAATACTCCTGCATTGACGAACTCGTTGAAGGGGATAAGTAACTTGTTTGCGTGTTTTCCTCCATGGTCAATGGTTTCTCAAGAGGGTCATCTGACAAGTTCACCGGTAGCAGCAAATGCTAGTCCAGTGATCTGGCTTGTTTTCACAAACCAGACGTAATCATATCATGGGAAAGGTCACAATACTTAACAAATCTGGTATAAAAATAACTAATCCCTCCGAAGTGCGGTATAAATAAGGGTTTCGGCTGACAGGGTGATGGATAAATGGGGCAACGGATAAGTGCATGTAACGGATAGGTAGTGACTACACAAACTAAGGTTGCAGACTGAGGCTCACCACACCAATGATTTTCTTTAAGTCCTTGAGGTGCAGACGAAAGTTTCTATAGCTCCACCCTTGAGGGGGTGGCCGCGTCGTGATAGACCCTGATAACTGCCTGATTGACTGACTTGAGTGCAAAAACCCTGGATTTTATGTAGGCAGGGGTGGAGCGATAGCTAAACCCAACAAAACCATTGCCAAGGTTGGGTTTCACTATGTTCGACCCAACAGACAAAGCAATAAAAGTTACTCAACAGGGAAAGTCTATATCTTGTATTGCTATCCCGATGCGTTCGCGTAGCGTGGCCGTAGGCCAATCGCGTAGCGGCTTGTACCGAGCATCGCGTTATATATCATTTGGCATCCTTCTTAGGAAGAATCTCGCAACTCGCGAGAGGAGTAACTTAGTTGACGATTTGCGGTACAAAACGATACGATCAGTATGTCGTCAACAGTAGCTCGGTGAATAAGTACCTCCTGCCTCATAGTTGCTGCTGAGTGAGTCGGGGTCAATGTCAGAACGTGAGCTTGATGGGAAACGGCAGGGATAATCAAAGCCATTAAAACTCCATGACTGACAGCGCCGATCTGCTCGCTTAGTATCAAACCAAAATGAAGAATGACCCAGACTTATGCAACGAGGCTTCAAGACCCAGTTAAAACTTAATAATAGACAAAAAACCTTGATGGCTCAACACGCTGGGTATTCTAGGTGGCTTTGGAATTGGGCTTTAAATATGTGGAACGAATCCTATAAAGCCGGGCTAAAGCCTTCTGCTAACAAGCTGAAAAAGTTCTACACCAATCATGTTAAACCTCAATATCCTTGGCAGTCTACCTTAAGTTCTAGGGTTGATCAATTCGTATTCATGCACTTATCAGAAGCGTTTAACCGATTCTTTCAAGGGAGAGCTCAACACCCTAAGTTCAAGAAGAAAGGTAGAAATGATAGCTTCACCCTAGATAATTGTGGGAAGGTCATGGAGTTTTCAGGAACTCGGTTGAAACTCCCTTTTATTGGGTGGGTTAGCACTTATGAACCTTTACCTGAAATCCAGACGAAGCGGGTCACAATCAGTCGAGTAGCCGATTCTTGGTATATTTCTTTGGCCTACGAGTTGGAACCTGAACCCACTGTTAAATCTAGAGAATATCTAGGTGTTGATGTCGGGGTTAAAGTTCTAGCCACCTGTTCAGATGGGACGGTATTTCCTAATCCTAGAGCTTACAAACAAGCTCAGAAAAAGCTGGCTAGACTTCAACGAGAACTATCTAGAAGAACTATGGGTTCTGCCAATAGAAATAAGACCAAGCTGAAATTAGCTAAAGTCCATCAAAGTGTTGCTAACATCCGGAAAGATGCAATTCAAAAATTAACCTCTTGGCTTTGCAAAAACCACGCAGTCATTGGGTTAGAAGATCTAAATGTTTCCGGTCTGCTAAAAAACCAGAACTTAGCAGGTGCGATAGCCGATTCCGCTCTTTATGAAATTCGTCGTCAAGTCTCATACAAGTCTGAGTGGTACGGTTGCTCATTGGTATTTGTAGATAGATTCTACCCATCCACTAAAACTTGTTCTAGTTGTGGTCATGTTCAGGAAATGCCACTTAAAGAACGAGTTTTTGATTGTGAGGTTTGCGGTGAAGTCAAAGACCGTGACTATAACGCCAGCCTCAACGCGCGAACGTTTTGCCGAAGGCTATTCGGTCTAAGCCTGTGGAATAGGAAGTGCCGACACCCTATGAAAAACCAGGTAACTGGAAAGAAGCAGGAAGGGAACTTTAATACGGTTTGTACCGCATTATATCAGTTTCTCGTAGCAGGCAACAAAGGTACCACCCAACAAAAATATTGGTTAAATATTACTGAATTGAACTCAATAAATACGGACATGGTCAGAGGATATCTGAAAAGTTTTTTGATACTGAATTTTGCCCCCCTAGCCCCCCAATTCTGGGGGGAACAAGAATCAATTTGCTGGTAGAAGTCCCCCAAAATTGGGGGATTTAGGGGGCTTGGATGTAGCAAATGAGACTTTTCAGACAACCTCTCAGCAAAGCACTAGTATAGATGCCAATTTGTCGCTTCATGGCACTCAGAAATACTAGACTCATTACCAACACCATTGGCAACTTAGCTTTGATACCAATGAAATCAGGATTTGATAATGTAATTAACCCATCTAAGGAAGGAGCATTAACATGTCCGTCTGGATTTCTAGTGGCTGAAAATAGAATCGATTTAAAGAATCCTTCTGCATTCCATAAGATAAATGGTAGTGACGTTATCCCAGGGATAACAAGTATTAACAACAAAGCGATGAAGGTATCCTTTACAGGATTATCCTCTGATGATTGCCAAGCCCAAATCAGATAAAGTGGTACTAAAAATATAGCAATTTGTTTAATCCCTAAAGACAAGCTAAACATCAAGAAAGCTTTGGACTTGTGTTTCGGCAGTAACATCAGGGAAAGAATCATAAAAAATATGGCTAGGAAATCCAAGTTAGCGTCGATACTAACATAAAGCGTCCATCGGTTCAGTAACCATAATAAAGCAGCAAACCAGCCAAAAATAAATAATTTATGGTTATACAAATGATAGAAAATTAGACCAGCAATCCCGATATTAACCATTAAAAATATCGGTCGCCATAGGGAAATCCAGTCTGAGTAGTCTTGGAATCCCAATAATTGAGTTAATGCTGAAAGCCAATAAAAAATGGGTAAATACGTAGCATACTTCTGATTTTATCTCATATTTCCCGATAAGACTCTAGCGTAGGGATTTTGCCCCGATAAAATTCGCTTCCCTTCTACCCAGCTATAGTAAATATCATGTCCTTCAGTGTTATAGTTCCAAACTTGTAAAAGTTTGACATTAATGACAACACCGACAACAGCGATTAAAATTAGACAGATAATTACTAAAGTCTTTCTTTGAATCATCATCATTTTAGTTCTTGGGTAAGCCTTCAGCCGTCAGCTTAATTAAAATAAACCTCGAATGGGAGAATTTAATAGTTCGAGATTAATGAGAATTGAAATTCTGAGGAAAAGCCCATTGCGCCTAGGGCATTAGCTGATAGCTGATAGCTGATAGCTGATAGCTGAATGCTTACCTTCTTGGTTAATAAAAAATTGTTAATTACTAATTAACAATTAACGAATAACCTTAAATGATAAGTATTCAATCGAACTTGAGCTCACGGTTTATTTTTTCAGGACGCCCCATCCCAGCTGTGATGGCATAACTTTGAGCCAACAACTGTAACCAAAGCCGTGGATAACGCTTTTCAAGCCAGGGCTGTAACCGTCGAACTAGACTGGGAAACCAACCTTTGAGCAACCCGCTGACAAAGGCATTGCTAGTAAAACTTAAGTAACTGCCTACCCAAAGCAAGAAATCCTTTGCACCAGCCATTTCCAAAATCCAGGGGATGAGGGCAGGGTTTCGGCGAGCTGCTTTGAGTGCCAGTCGATTAAAGGTTAACCAACTGAAACGGTCTTTAATAAACGTATCTGGTACCTCCGGTGGTTCATCTGCCAACAAACCAAAGAAGGTATTGAGCATGGAGTTAATCCGCTGGGGTGGTAGATGACGACCTGTTGGTACCATCATCCCCTGGGAAAAGAGCCAGGTCACAGCAATATTACTTTGATAGGCACGAATTTGATTTAAATCCTTAGCACTCAAAAGATTGTGCCGCAAGGCAGTTTCCAAGAGATCGGTTAAGCGATAGAGGTTACGCACTAAGGAACCGAAGCCAGTGAACACCAAGGGGGACTGAAGGGAGGCAGCATCACCAATGGCAACCAGTCGGTCGAAGGCCACAATGCGATCGCGACTTCCCACCGTAAAATGTCCGGGAATATACCCAAAGGTTGGCTTCTTCCACACCAATTTTTCCATATCACATCGGCGGTATTCCGGTAAGATAGTAAAGAAATCTTCATACATTTCTAATAAAGAGCCGGGATTCTCAGGATGTATCTGATGGTAATGGAACAAATAAATTGTCAATTCCTGACCTGCACCAGGGAACAACTCCCAAATCAGTTGACGTCCCCGGGAAATATCCCCATGACTATTGAGAACATCACCATAATCGGGATCCCACACCTGAGGCTCTAATCCCTCAATCACAGCCCCCACCGTGGGACAGACACTATTAAACGCCCTACCCCCATTGAGTTGCCAAGCAATTGGTGAAGCCGTTCCCATGGCATCTACTAACAGACGACCACTCGCTTGTCGGTGAGATTTAGTCGGTAAGTGTTGCAAATCCACCACAACTTCCTCTGGGGTGATAGTTGCTTGGATAAACTCTGTCTCATCCCAGATTTCTCCCCCAGCACTGGTGAGCTTTGTTCCACACAGTTGCAAAAACTTAGCAGAATCAATGGCGATATTGAGCACCGTTGGCGTGTGCAAGATGGCTGCTTTCAAGTGGGGTGGGTTGTTGCTATCAAAGAACTTATTAAATCCATCAAGGTATTCCCTAGCAATGATCCCTTCAAACTCAGTTGGGGTAAATAAACCCAAATCAATCAGGCTTTGAAACTCATCCCGTGAAATATTCCATTCCCGGTTCATCCGCCCAAAGGTTAACCGCTCAATCAGCAATACCCGATAACCCCGCTGCGCCATTGTTGCAGCATGGATCACTCCCAAAGCACCACCGATGTAGATTACGTCGTACTTAGGGGTTGAAGGTTGCAGGTTAGATGGTTGAAGGTTAGTCGGTTGAAGGTTAGATGGTTGTTCGCGTAGCGTGGCCTTCAACCCCTTAAACACTACCTGCTTGGGCTGCTCGGGGTTACGAACCCCCTCACGCCAGCGCTTTTCCCACCAATAAACTCGATTCAGGTCATATTCTCCTCTAGGCATTTTCCGGAAAAAGTGCACAGTCTGAGGATAATAGGGTGCTAATGCTTCAAAGATGGATTGCTCAGATAACTCTACATCCGGTGGTTCTGGATAGTGGTAGGGGAATTGCTCCCGAAGACTCTGGGTCAGCTGTCTTAGAATTAGCGTTTCGCCGCTCAGGGGCTTTTCGGACCAACGAAAAGCTTTGAGGTAGGTGGTTCGCTGCACAGACCACACAAAAATCGAGATTTCTGGAATCAAAGATAGGGCAACTGTAGTCTTGTGATTAGAATTCTCATCAGGAGTAGTCTCCCATTGCAGACGAATACCATCTGGCGTGATTATCTTATCCCCGAGCTTAGGCTGCCATTCCTGTTGCAACCATTGGCACACAGTCTTGGTGTCTGGTGTAGGGATTTCTACGTACAGAATCTCTTTCATAGGGGTTATGTGATCACAAATTTCATTAAGAGGAGAGACGGAGGTAATCAGTGATGAAAATACGCTAAGCTTCCAAGTATCGACTTGTTTAATATTCGTAAAAATACTTTACATTGATTTCAGTTTAGTTATAGTCAAGGGTGCCCTTGTTTGTTAGGTATGAATTATCCCATTCCAGCTAGTCCACAAGAAATAGTCGCCCTACGTCAACAACCAGTTGATGAAGAACTGGTGGTAATGGCGATTGCTGGTGTCATTCAAATTGCCCGTCAAGAAGGACAGTCTCTTGACGATTTAACTGCCGAAGTCTTAGCAGAAGACGATTGGCTTGATCACTCACAAAGAGTATTACTCAATGACCTGGTTGTCCAAGCCTGGGAGAGTCTGCCTGAATTAGAATGGCAGGCGTCTTAAGCGACGCCCAAGCTGCTTAGGTTAATTGCTACGACTCAAGCCATAACGCATCTACCTTTTTCATCATTGATTGATTGATTGATTGATTGGTATTAGACCTGCCAGACTTAGTAGTTTTCTGATCTTGTTTGCGTCAATTGTTGTTTATGCAAGCTTTTTGCCTGACAACTGCGGCGAAGTCTATTGATTGGCAAATTTCCCCCAGTTATAACATTACTCCTGAGTCAAACTAGATCTTTAACACAACCGATCAATTCCTATTCCCCTTGCCTAGTAGCTTGATCACGCTCTCTTAGCTGCAAGAGAATTTGGGCATGAAATTCCTTGGTGATGGGATAGAAGTAAGCAAGTACTACACCACCAATCAAGAATAGAGTTGGCAGTGGTCCCATAGCGATACGGATGGCTAGCAGTGCGGAATCGGGTTGGGTGGGGACTGGTTGCCCAGCAGTAGATGAGATGAATCCTGACCACTCTAGGACAATACCGACTAAAAACAACCCTAGGGCTAAACCAAGTTTTTGCAGCAAAACCATGAAGCCATAAAATATCCCTTCCCGACGCTGACCTGTGGTCAATTCATCAAGTTCAATCACATCCGGCACCATGGACCAGGGGATGAGATAAGCCACAGAAACCCCAAAACCAGCCATAACAGCTAAACAGTACATTAAGGCCACTTGACCAGGTTGTAGCAAAAATATACCAACTTGAGCGATAACCCAGAGACTAGTGCCCATAAAGTAAGCGGTTTTTTTGCCCAATCGCTCACTTACCATCTTCCAGAAAAACAGCATCAATAAGGCAGTACCTTGAATCGCAAGGGCGACTAAGGAAAAGCTAGACTCGGGCAATCCCATCCAATTGACTATGAAGTAAAGCAAGATAGAACCGATTAACTGGACAGCTAACCAGGAACACAGGTAGATGCCAATCACATAGAGAAAAGGCTGGTTACTGAATACAATCCGCAGTTGCTCAAAAAAGGATAAGGAGGCTGAAGTGTCAGCTTCAGAGCGCTCTGTGAAAGCAAAGCTATCTTTCAGGTGGGGTTCTGGGGTAGAAAATATCAGAGTTATACCAAAGACGGTAATTAGTAAACCAAGAAGACTCAGAAAGATACCAGTGATATCAGGGTTGCTAGTGGCACCCAATAATTTGGCAGTCACTGGGATAATCCGGGCAATGCCATAGAAAAATGATAGGGGTCCAATTAGGGTCAGCAGAGTTCCTAGAGTCTTTTTCTGCTGAGTTCCCAATATAGGCTGTGCACCTCGTTCTTGGATGCGCAGCACACACCACAATATCGGCACCACCGCCAGCAAGGTGCAGACTAACCCTAGCACTAGATATTGCTTCCCACTATCACCGGCATAGGCACTAAAAATTAATCCCCCTAGAACTAAGGTTAGGATGCTGCCACCGATGGAAAAGGTAAAGCGAAAGCTGTTGAGGCTAGTGCGTTCGTTGTAGTCTTGGGTGAGTTCTGGGGTGAGGGCGGTGTAGGGTAGGTTAACTGCAGTGTAGGCAATGTTGAACAGAATAGCAATCAGAAGGTAGTAGCTAAACAGTAACCAGTTATTAATGGTATTGTTATTGCTGAAGTGGGGGACAATCCACTGTAAGAAAAACAGAAAACCAAAGGGAATTGCCCCAAACAGCATCCAGGGAATGCGACGCCCCCAACTAGAACGAGTGCGATCGCTCATAATCCCAACCATGGGATCATTGATGGCATCGGAAACTTTGCCAATCATCAGAATACTCCCTGCCAAACCGGCTGGTAAACCAGCCACATTGGTTAAAAATGGCAGGAGGTAAAAGACTAAGAGATTGGCGGTCATGGCTGGACCCATATCTCCAGCACCATAAGCTAGTTTGGTGGTAAAGTTAAGCTTTTCGAGTCCACCGGAGACTTGGGGACGATTACTGGCATCAGAACTAGAAACATCAGTCATAACCGATAAGATAATTGAGCTAGGCAATGTGGTGATAGGAATTTTTTTAGCAAAACGAATCACTCATAAGCCATTTCTAACATTAGACTTCTTGTAGAAGTAGGGAAATTCCGAACTTGGGAAATTCGGAACAACCGCTGGTAATGGTCGAATAGTTTTCGACTTTTGCTAATGGTCGATTCCCTCACCAATACCTAACCAATATCAATTGCGCGAACTATGTCAGAACTTTACGTCTCCTGGTCAGAGTACTATGAAAAAATCGAACGGCTAGCTGTCAAAGTCTATCAAGCCGATTGGGATTTCAACCAGATTGTCTGTATTGCTAAGGGAGGATTACGGGTTGGTGATATCCTCTGCCGCATTTACAATCAGCCCTTAGGGATTATGTCTGCTGCTTCCTATACCGGACCAGACAATCGGATCCGAAGACCGATTACGTTTTCGAGCCACCTGGCGATGACGACGGCAAAATTAGGTACTCGGATCCTGTTGGTGGATGATTTAGTGGATTCTGGTATTAGTCTACGAGAGGGGATTAAATGGCTTTATAGTCATTATGGTACAGAAATTGAGGAGATTCGTACTGCTGTGATCTGGTATAAAGGCTGTTCTGGGATTGCTCCTGATTACTATGTGGATTATTTGCCAGATAATCCTTGGATTCATCAGCCTTTTGAACCGTATGAGTCCATGAGTCCAGCTGATTTGGCTCAAACCTATTTAATTAGAGAAGTGTGATCCTATCAGCACAGAGGGAGCAGAGGAACCAGAGGGGGCACAGAAATAATAGTTGAAAGTAACCTAGGACTGAACAGAAGTGATATAATATCGAGACTCGACTACCTTGCTCTACTCAAGCTAGCAGAATTGGAGATTTTCCCAGTAAATGCGATCGCTTTCTGGGGGGAAAGACTGGATAGTTTGGAAATTATGATCCTAGAGGCAAGAGAGTACGATTTCGCTTTTCGCAGCACCCCAAGGGGCAATCCCATGGGGAATTGTGATTGACTTAGCTATGACTCATAGCCCTCAAAATGCAATTTTAGGGCTATACAAAGGCAGACGCTTAATTTGGCTGGCCTGAGGCTAGGCTAGCCATAAAAATTTATGGCTTCTGACTCAATCGTGCCGAATTGGCATCATACTATTGGTTAGGCTATCACTGGATAGAGAGGTGACAAGCCATAATCTGATCTACGTAAATACTAGAACAAAATACCTAGAACAAATGGAAATGTCAACAGTAGAACAAACAGAACAAACGGAAATGTCAACAAACCCTGAACCCGAAAATAAGAAAGAAAATAAGAAAGGGTTACGAGGGACCCCAGCCCAAGCTACAACTCGCCTCCTGTTACACTTGTGGAATCTAGGAGGATCAAAGCAAGAAGTCAAAAGAAAAGACTTAAGTGATACAGTGAAACTGAATAATGAGAGGTCTGGTGATTATACTGACATCTTTAAAACATTGGAAACAGATGGGACGATCAAGAAAACAAAAAAAGCCCGAATCGAGTATGTGTTTTTGACAGAGCAAGGCTTGCACGTGCTAGACGCTGGCATCAAAAGCGCTGATTTTGAGTTTGACGGTAGTCTGGTCAGAGCCAAGGATGTCAAGGCTGTTCTAAATTGGATTCGAGAAAGAAGCTCAGTGGCTAAGGTCGTTGACCCAGGCGCTGATGCTGAGAAAACTGGGGAAAATGCGATCGCTTCTTATGAAACCTTTGAGTCGGTGGTCTTGGAGGTTTACGACAAGCTAAATCAGGACTATAACCTTGATGATCTCGTACCGATTTATCGGATTAGACGGGAAATTGGGGATAGTGTCAGTCGTTCCCAGTTTAATGAGTGGTTGTTGGAAATGCAGGCTAAGGATATTTTGCAACTCCAAGGCGGTAGCTTACCGGATAGCGATCCATCCCAAATCGAAGATTCCATCACCACAGAACTGAGTGGATTACGCTGCTATGCTAAGCGGCTATAATCCTAGGCTGGCCTGGTTATTGTAATAAATCTCTGTTGACTGTTTGTAGCGTTTCCTCACACTAACATGACTAACAGTTTATCATGACTAATAGTTCATCTCCCCTTGAACAACTCCAGAATGCCATCAAAAAACAAAACCCTTTTAACAGAGAGTTGGTTGTCAAGAAGCAAAATGTATGGAAAAAAGAATTCCCTCACGTTCCTTCTATAAATGCTCATGCCTCCGACGCGGTTTTTAAGGCAATTGAAGAAGTTCGTGGCGGGGAGCGTCACGTTATTGGCATTACCATCAAGGCTGAACCAGGGTTAGGCAAAACTCATTTGCTCAGTAGGGTTCGCCATCAACTTCAATCTGATGGCGGTGCTTGGTTTGTCTATATGACTGATTACAATGACCTTAACCGGATCAAGCCGGAATTTTTTAAGACCCTGGCATTAAGTCTCAAGGAGGTTGGTAGCCAGGGGGTGAGTCAGTGGCAAGATTTAGGGACTGCTTTAGCCAATGAGGCGATGAAAAGAAGTTACACATCTCAGCAGTTAGTCAATGTATTTCCCAATGCCTTGGCTAAAAATCCCAAGCTAATTGATCAACTGACTGATAAAGTTCTTGAAATCAAGACAGACATCGACAATCCGGATCTGATCAGAGCGATTTTATGGACATTATCAAAGCAGCATGCCCCTTATGCTATTAAATGGCTGTCTGGCCAAAGTTTAGCCCAGAAAAAAGCTGACGAGATGGAGTTACCCAACAATTCGGAAGATGACAAAGACGCTTTCGATATAACTTGTCAGATTTTAGACCTAATTAGTGATTACAATCCCTTGGTGGTGTGTTTTGATCAATTAGATAGTACAGAATGTGATGATGGAGGGTTTACCAGAGCACAAGTTATTGCCAGCTTAGCAACAGATTTATACAATAGCATTAAACGGGGTGTGCTGCTGACCGCTATGTATCCTGACACTTGGACACATCAAATCAGAGCATTAGATTTAAATGAGGCAGTTGTTGACAGAATAGGCGAGCGAGAAGTTGAGTTAAATCCTCTAAATTCTGAGCAGATAATTGATCTAGTGTCCCTACGGTTAAAAGCGTTTTATAATCAGAATAAACTAACTCCTCCTCAGCGGGTTTATCCCTTTACCGAAGAAAAACTGAAAGAATTTGGGAAACAACGACCAACAGCAAGAGATGTTCTTAAATGGTGTCAAACTAACTGGGGATTACCTAATGGTCAGCAAGTTTCATCCCATAGACCTGCTATAAATCCGGTTAGTTCTGCTTATAATAACGAGATCAAAAATATTGACAATGAAGAGTATATGGAGGATGACCCTCAGCTCACTAACGCTATCAAGTTTGGCCTCAACCAACTCATAGGACAGATAGTGTCAGGAGTCACAATCGAAAAAATTGAAGCTCCAGTTAAACCTAAAAATAAATACTTAGGGCTCAAGATAGTTGGTAAAGAAGACGGGAATACGGTCAAAATCGGACTAGCGGTGATCCAAGCCTCTGTTGGAAATACTGTAACGGCTGGGTTATCTCATCTTGGGAATTATAAAAAATATGATCTGACCCGTGGTTGTTTAGTCCGCTCTAAACCCATAAGTCAAAGTGCTAAGAAGGCTCAAGAGTGTTTGAATAACCTGAAGGCTCAAGAAGGAAAATGGGTAGTGTTGAAAACAGAGGAGGTTAAACCCTTAATTGCGATTCGCTCTGTTTATGAGAGTCGTGAAGACTATGAGTTGAGTGAAGAGCAGATTAAGGATTTTATCTCTAACACAAAGCTAGCCATAGATAACCGATTACTGCGAAAAATTTTGAGTGCTCCATCGGGACAAATTCCTGAAGAGGCAGTGGATGAAGAGTCGGAAAGTTAAAGGATGAGTAAGTCAATGAATCTATAGCATTTTCCTTTGATTTGTGAACATACTCCCTTAAGGAAAGGCAAGAGGCAAGAGGCAAGAGGCAAGAGTTAAGAAAATATATAGGGATTTTTGGTAATATCAAAAAAGTAACTTTCTTTGGTATAATTGATTTATAAATGCTAGAGTTGACAGGAGTTACATAGTTGACGCTAGGGATGAGATTGATTGATAGTAAGTGATCTAGATATCTACTAATGAGTCAGCAAGATTTAATTTCAATAGCCCTACTTTTACCGGCACCAGATATCGAAGCCTTAATTCAAGGGCGAATGATTGCTGCTATACCTCAGCTATTTATCAATCCAGGGCGAAAATTTGTCCTATATCCGTCTAAGATATTAACTAATAAGATATCAAGGAATAATCCATCAAGTCATTGCCTGTATCCTGAGCAATATTATCGCTCTAGTTTTCTAGAAATAGCCAAAAAAAGTCTAACAGCAGTGAATTCTGAGGAAACTGTTTTGATTAAGGCTTGGGCTAGGTGTGAACTTTGCCAACACCTGAAGAAAACTGAATCCTTGGAAAGCTTATCACCGTTAACGGTATGGACAGCAGCCGGATTACAAGCAAGACTTGAGAAACAGCAGGGTATTTTCCTGGCTTACTTGCGGGTTTATCAGTTGCCTAAAGTTCTTGAAGTACCTAGACATGATAGTATTAGTAATATTAGAAATACTACTAGTCAGCCCCTTGGAAAGTTTGTTAGTTTAGGTGATAATATTAGGGTTACTGACGATTGGCCAGTATTAAGCGATCGCATTTTCAGCCAACGGCGACACCAGCTAGAAAATCGACTCCCGCCACTGTATCCGGAATTGGAAGAATTACAGAGTCAAATCGCTAACCTGGCAATTACTAACCCAGCTGCTAAAGCCCTTGACGAAGAGATCAAAAAATTTATAGGCTGGAGTAGCAACAAGCAGTTAACCTCATCTAATCCAGATTTAGCTTGGATAAATACCATCGCAGCATTGGGAAATCGCAGCAAAGAGTTGGATCAAGGTAAAACTAATTATCAAGCTGGTACAGATTTTGAAAATATTGTTCGTGATAGCCTTAAGTTTCTAGGATTTACCATCGACCATGCTCACAAAGGTGGTGCTGGTGGCTTAGATTTATTCTGCTCAAAACCTTATCCCTTGGTGGGTGAGTGCAAGGCTGGGAAAAAAATTCCTAACGATACGGCAGTACAACTGTTGAATTTAGGAACATTACGTTTAAACAATCAAGAACTACTTAATAAAACGGCTAAGTTAATCATTGGCCCTGGTGAGCCGACTAAACAACTTATGGATGCAGCTATTGTACATGGTATGGCAATTATTAATCCTGAAACTCTTCAGAAGCTGGTGAAACTTCAAAGCCAGTATCCCAATTCCGTTGATTTAATTATACTAAAGGATTACTTGATACCTGGTCAAGCTGATCAGGAAGTTGAGAAATATATTAATCATGTTTCTGAAAAACTGAAATTGCGATCGCATATTGTCCAGCTGGTGAAAAAGCTGATTGACGATAGAGATAATCACACCGTGGGAGTAGAGATGATCTATGGAGCCTATAACTTCTCCAATCCACCCCAGTCCTTGACTCAGGCAGAACTACACGAAATATTGATTGAGCTTTCTTCTCCCTTAACTGGCTACTTGGGGAGAATCAAGGAAACGGATAGTAAAAGTGATTGCTTTTACTTCCTGCGGGACTTGCCCATGGATTAATTAGCACTTGTTCAGTCTAGTATTTTTCAATTTGGTGAGGTACTTTTTTTGAGGGAGCAGGGAGCAGGGAGCAGGGAGCAGGGAACAGGGAGCAGGGAGCAGGGAGCAGGGAGCAGGGAATAGGCAAGAGGCAAGAGGAACCCACCCCTAACCCCTCCCAGGAGGGGAAGGCAAGAGGCAAGAGGCAAGAGGCAAGAGGCAAGAGGAACCCACCCCTAACCCCTCCCAGGAGGGGAAGGCAAGAGGCAAGAGGCAAGAGGCAAGAGGCAAGAGGCAAGAGGTAAACAATCATGTGTACCTCATTAGGATATAAAGCGCTATAGTCAAAATCTGCCGGTTTGTGTAACGTTTTATTTCAAGATTCCAAATTTATGCTTGTGACCAATACCTAAAGCGTGATCAAGCTACCATGGAGATAGCCTTGAGCATCCCAAGAATGAGCTACTTTTAATGGCAAAGGATATCTACCACGAAACCGTGAAAACGGCTCTGATCAAAGACGGATGGATGATTACTAACGATCCCCTAGCATTAGCTGTTGGAGAGCGAACCGTTTACGTAGATATGGGCTCCGAGAAACTTTTTGCAGCAGAAAAAGATTGGCGACGTATTGCAGTTGAGGTAAAAAGTTTTATTCGTCCTTCTCCTGTACAAGACCTAGAAAATGCCCTTGGTCAATATGTGCTTTATAGAAGTTTGTTAAAAGAATCGATTATCCATCGAGAACGAACATTATATCTAGCGATTCGCAATGCAGTTTACTTAGATTTTTTTCAAGATAAAATTGCTCGAATTGCTATTGAGAGCAATCAGTTAAATTTGCTAATTTTTGAGGCCAACGGCGAGGAAATAGTGCAATGGATAGATTAGATGAGTATTCCAGATTAATTCGAGAAATTCTAGAGCGTTACGCTCGGATTAGTTACAGTCACGGAGATATCCAAAGTTATGCGATTGCCGATACTCTAAACAATCATTTTATGCTCATGGTTGTTGGCTGGGATGGCAAACGTCGAGTCCACGGCTGCATTACCCATGTTCAAATTATTGATGGAAAAATCTGGATTCAACGGGATGGTATCGAAGATGGCATCACCGAAGAACTAGTAGCTGCAGGGGTTCCCAAATCAGATATTGTGCTAGGGTTTCACCCACCAGAAGTTCGTCCCCATACTGGTTATGCGATCGCGTAGCGTGACCAAAGGTCAATCCCTTAACTCGCAACAGCTATATTGCTTTTTAAGCCAAGGCGTTCGCTTAGCGTGGCCATAGGCCAATCGCTTTTTTCACTGGTTATCAGCCAGGGGGTATTTCCAACTCTCATATCAATCCCGCTTCGTCTTATTTCAAGCCAAACTTTGCCCTCCCTGTAACCCATTGCCCTATCCTTAAAACAGATGAAGGGATTGAAATTTTACGTAAGGATTCAGCGGTCAGCCGTCAGCTGACGTAACAGAAATTAAACCAATGCTTACCTGTTTTATTCAAAAGCACCTCAAGTAGCACCATCTGTAGCGCATGAGCTGAGAGCTGAGAGCTGAGAGCACCTCAAGTAGCACCATCTGTAGCGCATAAGCTGAGAGCTGATAGCTGAGAGCTGATAGCTGAATGCTTACAATTTTACTAGTTGACAATTTAATAAAAAAAATGGTATAATCAAGGAAAATTAAATACATTTAATATCTATATAATTGCCAAATAGCTAATGAAAAATACTGCTAATTTTTCATAGCTAAACGCTATATAGTAATCAGATTTATGAAAAACTGAAATGGCGATTGGTCTACGGCCACGCTACGGTAACGCATTAGCTCATTGCTCAATGATAGTACATTTGTATTAAAATGTTGCTCCCTAGCTCCTGTTTTCTAATCACCATCCATTTTTGGTCTCAAAATTTTTAGCCAGTCAATTTTTAGGCATTACTCTTGGGTTAGTAAGTTGTAAGGTAATGTCAACCATCTGCGCCCAAACTTAAGTCAATACCAAGCCATCGGCAATTTCGAGAGTCTGCATCTTGACCCAAAGTTGCCCCTCAAGACTAAAATCATCTTGAGCGATTGACTTTTTGGCTCCTTGCCCCAATGGTGAAATTGTGAACCCCTTGATGAAGAGCAATGAGTGAATCTGAAAACCCCAATAACCTTCCCCTTCCTGAGTCTACTACCGAAATGGATAACCAGGATACTAAGAAGCAAGATCAGCAGCAGACCGACCATAACCCAAAAATGCTCAGCTTCGCACCAGTACCTGATGATTTCACGATAGTATCTGATGATATAGATAATCTTATTGAACAGTCAATACTAGAACAGACTATAGAATCACTCCTTACCACCATGGCATCATCAGTTACAGAAACGGATACTGATGGCACTGATGATACTGATACCACTGATATTGACACTGAGATAGCTGATGTTTCTGAGGAACAGTTAGCCAAGGATGGTGAATGGTTTGCCTTAGCCCAAAAACTGAGCTTGGACAATCATCGCTTAAAGCAGCAAGTGACTCAGCTGCAGCAAGCACTCCAGGAAAAACAGCAGGAGTTAAACGGACAAGCTAAGCAATTGCGAGAGTACGACAAACTCCTGTCCACAAAAGATCTGGAACTCAATACAGTTCAAGACCAATTAACCCGTTTGTTCCACACTCTAGAATCATCCCATCAATCCGGTCAACGCCAGCAAATTTTGGTCGAAACCTTATCAGAACAGTTACAAAGCTCTCAGGATCAAGTTGCCAGACTCGAACAGGACTATTCCCAAACCCAGCAGCGCTACAACGAACAATCTCATCAGCTGGTGCAATTGAAAGATACCTGTCGAGAACTTAGAACCCGTCTATACCGACAACAACAGCAAACCTTGCAATTTAAGGTAGCCTTAGAAAAGTGTCTGGAAATGCCTGCCTCTGAGAGTTCTGTGGTACAACAGCAAGAGAGTCGGAGCATCATTGCTCAGCAATCTCTGCTACAAAAAGCCCAGCCCATTAGACCCTGGTCTGCTGACCCAGAGTTATTTGCAGAAGAATTTATTTTCAGCAGTACTGGTAATTCTCCTGCCCAGTCTGAATCTACCACAGAAGCATTATCGGTTGACAGCAGCCAACCTAACCAAACTGATCCTATATCCCCAGCAGATGCCTTAGGTCCAGGGCAAACTCAGGTAATCTCCCCTGAAAATGTGACAGCCAAAGAGTTAGAAGTAGCACAACAGTTAATTGAACAAATGTCTGCCCTGGCAGAGGAATTTGGGTTGTCCGAGTTGCCATCAGAGTGGGCTGATACCAAAGTCGATGGCACATCAGAACTAGAAACCACACTAGAAACCGCTAACTTAGATGAATCTGACCAAACCGTTGAATTGACTAGTGACCTTGAGGAAACCAGTAGGTCAGAGCATACTCAGACCTTGGAGCCTGAAGCCAATCCACCGAGTGAGGAATTGCCAGAAGATATCATAGAGGCTGAGTCAAAGTCAAATCAAACCAATGACGTATTTCCGTCTCACGGTAAGTCGCCATCACCAGTACTCTATCCCCTACGTCCCTCCAAAGGGCGCAAATCCTTAGCGTCTATTGAATTACCAAGGTTTCCCCGTTATCGTTCTTCCTGAGGTTGACCCATAGATTAGGTTCGATGACACAATAGTTTCACATACTGATATATTAAAGAATTTAAAGTTCTGTAACCTCTGGCGCAAGACTATCAAAACCCTGCGGTAAACTAGCCCTTGATCCTTAAAATTCCCTGTCGTTTGCCTCAAACGCCGACAATACGAACCTAGGCAAAGATAATCCTGGTGGAATCATCGGGAATATCCCCAATTTTCCCAAGGAGACAGGTAAGCGGTTTTTCCGCAATGTCCGATAAAAAAATGTAGGAGTTCTTAAATCAATGTCTCATAGCGTTAAAATTTACGATACCTGTATTGGTTGCACCCAATGTGTTCGGGCTTGCCCTCTAGATGTATTGGAGATGGTTCCCTGGGATGGCTGTAAAGCTGGTCAGATTGCCTCTTCTCCTCGTACAGAAGACTGTATTGGTTGCAAGCGGTGCGAAACTGCTTGTCCTACTGACTTCTTGAGCGTCCGGGTTTACCTGGGAGCTGAAACAACTCGCAGCATGGGCTTGGCTTACTAAGCATTAACAAGCGCAATCTATCCGATGTTGACGGTTGACTGTTGATGGTCAACCGTTGACGGTCAACCGTCAACATAGGACACTCCACTGTTAGCATGGCTATAGTTTGAGTATTATGCTTACTTACTAAACTCAACACTATGTGTGGAATTGTCGGCTATATCGGTCCGCAAATCGCTACAGAAATTTTAATGGCAGGATTAGAGAAACTCGAGTATCGGGGCTATGATTCTGCTGGGATTGCTACAGTGTGGGAAGGGGAGGTTCATTGTGTACGTGCTAAGGGAAAATTGCACAATTTGCGCGAAAAACTGGTACAAATCGAAAACCAGGCGCGGATTGGCATTGGACACACGCGCTGGGCAACCCATGGTAAACCGGAAGAGTATAATGCTCACCCCCACATGGACATGGCAATGCGGGTGGCAGTGGTACAAAATGGCATTGTTGAAAACTACCGGGAATTGCGGGAGGAATTGATCCAGCGGGGACATGAATTCCGCTCCGATACCGATACAGAAGTTATTCCCCATCTAATTGCTGAGTGTTTACAGCAAAATTCTGCTTCTTCCTCTTCGTTCTTTTCTCCTTTCCTAGAAGCAGTGCGGCAAACAGTGAATCGATTAGAGGGAGCTTTTGCCCTAGCTATCCTTTGTGCTGACTATCCTGATGAATTGATTGGAGTGCGGCAACAGGCTCCTTTGATTATTGGGTTTGGTCAAGGGGAATTTTTCTTTGGCTCAGATACCCCAGCATTGTTACCCCATACCAGGGCAGTATTGAACTTAGACAATGGGGAAATCGCACGGTTAACTCCCCTAGGGGCAGAAGTTTACGACTTTGAGGGTCGTCGCTTGAATAAGTTCCCCCGTACCCTCAGTTGGAATCCCTTTCAAGTGGAAAAGCAAGGATTCCGACACTTTATGCTTAAGGAAATTTATGAGCAACCAGGGGTAGTGCGCAACTGTTTCGAGCGGTATCTCAATAGTCATTGGCATGCTAATCCTACAGAGGCAGAGGCAGAGGCAGACCTGGCTAATTCCCCAGTTCAGTTAGGCATACCAGAGTCACTGTACGGGGATGTAGAACAGATTCAGATTCTGGCGTGTGGGACCAGTTGGCACGCTAGTTTGGTGGGTAAATATTTGTTGGAGCAGTTGGCAGGAATTCCCACCATGGTGCAGTATGCATCTGAGTTTCGTTATGCACCAGGTCCGTTAACTAAGAATACCCTAACCATTGGGGTAACTCAGTCTGGGGAAACTGCTGATACCTTAGCAGCACTGGAGATGGAAAAACACCGTCGCAGTGGATTAGACCCTCTCTATCAGCCCCGACTCCTGGGAATTACGAATCGACCAGAAAGTTCTTTGGCTCAGTTGGTGCCTGATGTGATTGATACCCAGGCAGGTATTGAAATTGGGGTGGCGGCCACTAAAACCTTTGTGACCCAGTTAGTGGCCTTTTATTGTCTAGCGCTAGAGTTAGCTTACCGACGTAATACTCTCGCCCCTGAAAAAATTCAAGCAATTATGGCAGACTTACGGCAATTGCCTACTCAGATTGAGCAAGTGCTGGAAAGTCAAGAAAAGTATATTGAAGAATTAGCCCATGAGTTTGCGGAAACCCAAGACTTTATCTTTGTAGGACGCGGGATTAATTTTCCGATTGCTTTAGAAGGGGCGCTGAAACTTAAGGAAATTAGCTATATTCATGCTGAAGGCTACCCAGCTGGGGAAATGAAGCATGGTCCGATTGCTCTGCTGGATGCTAAGGTGCCTGTGGTTGCGATCGCAATGCCTGGTGCTGTCTATGAGAAGGTAATTTCTAATGCTCAGGAAGCTAAGGCTCGGGATGCTCGGTTGATTGGGGTGACACCGAGCAATGGCAAAGAGGCGATGGATATCTTTGATGATTTGTTACCTGTACCAGAAGTCGAGGAGTTGCTTTCACCAATTCTGGCAGTGATTCCGTTGCAGTTGTTAGCCTATCACATTGCGGCAAGGCGAGGGTTGGATGTGGATCAGCCCAGGAATTTGGCGAAGTCGGTGACTGTGGAATAGATTTTTTGTTGACTGCTGAAGGGTGTTCGCCTAGCCTGGCCTTTTGGCCAAGGTTATTTAGGGCTGGCTGCATGAATGCAGAAGGCATACCCGACAAGGCTTTCAAGCCTTTTTTCCCAAAACAAGTGCAAGGAATAGGCATCTTGTCGCTCAAAAACCTGGTACTTTTGTCGGAAATCCCTGGGTTTTCTTGGGAAACCAAGGGGTGAAACTCAGATTTCTCAAGCTGTGTAGCCTCTAAAGTCGCTTTGTAGACTTATTCAGCAAGCCCTATTTAGTTGAAGGTTATTTGGTTGAAGATTGAAGGTTGAATGTGAACGCGTGGCCAAAGGCCAAGGTTATAGGGTTGAACGCGCACCCGTGGCCTTTTGGCTAAGGTTACAGGACTTACGCAGTAACACTACCTTTAGGGTGCATTACCTCTAGTGGCGTGGCACAGCTAAAATAGTGCAATAGTTTTTTCTGCTAAACCCTTGTTAAAAGTAGATTATGGTATTTTTCTAAAGCAACATTTAAGGTATGCCACGCCACTAGGGTGAATTAATAACGTACCCTACTAAACTAATTTGTTCTAGGATTAAACTTACCGACTGGTTAGCATTGGTAAAGTTGAGCAAAAACCATGACCGTTACCAAAATTATTGGGTTTAAAGCCCCGTCCTTATAGGACGGCTTTTCTTTTAGACTTCGTATTGAAAGTTTACACTAGATGTGCTATTCTAAAATTATAAGCAATAGACTTTTGTACCAGCTAGATACTATCTAAACATAAGTAGGCAACGTAAAAAATATGTAGAGCGTACATATTGCGTAATTGGGTCTAACGACTTAAATGTCTATGAAGAATTTAGATAAAAAAGTATCTAGTTAAATAGATAAACATAAAGGTACGGTGGGGCACACCGAAACCTAGGTCAAAGACCAAATACGCTTGTGGAGAGGAGACCTCTATTTTTCCTGGCTCCGGCCTGGTTAAACAAGTCACCCCGTGGAAGCAAGAATCCCCGTCCTTCCAGGGCGGTGAGTGTCAATATACCCATCAAAGCTATCCAACTCACACCCGGTAGTGTCATTACTATAGATAACCTTAAATGGCAAGACTTTGAAACAATTCTTGAGGAAATTGGGGAAAAGCGACAAGTGCGGCTGACCTACTATCAAGGAAATTTAGAAATCATGTCCCCCCTTGCCATTCACGAAAGACCCCAATCGATTACCCACTATTGCCAATTATTTCTCAGGCACACAGGTTCCCACTAAACAAGCTCGATCCAAATTAACACCACTCAAAGAAGCCCCATCCATCTCAGCACAAAGCAAATTCGCCCCACTGAGATTACTACCAGATAGATTAGCTCCACGGAGATCGGCCTCTTCCAGATTTGCTTCACTTAAGGTTGCCCCTTGTAAATCTGCCTGAGACAAATCGGCTCCCTTCAAATTGGCACTATTAAGATTAGCTCCTCGCAAATCTGCCCCTCGCAAATCTACCCCTTGCAAATTCACCCCCATCAAATTGGCACCACTTAAAAAAGCACCGGTAAAGGAAGCCTGACTCAACTTAGCCCCCATCAAATTAGCGCCTCGGAGATTACCACCCCGCAAGTCCGCACCACTCAAATCCGCCTGCATCAAATTAGCTCCTAGCAAATTCCCCCGCAAGTCAGCAGATTCGAGTTTGGCACCAATTAAGTTAGCACCATCGAGACGAGCACCATTCAAATTAGAGCCAGAGAAATTTACCCCCACAAGTGTTGCACCAGCAAGATTAATTTTTTCCAATTGGCTACCGGAAAGATCCTCATCTTCCAAATCTGCTCCTGGCAGTTGCTTTACTTTCCCCGCCCGAATTGCTTCAATTTCCATCAACCAGATAACCTTGGCCAAAAGGCCACGCTACGCGTTCAACTGTTCATCCTTCACCCTACCCTACACCGGACCCCTGGGCAAGAACAACCTTGGCCAAAAGGCCACGCTACGCGAACAACCCAATAACCTTCAACCCAATAACCTTCAACCCTCAACCTTGGCCAAAAGGCCACGCTACGCGAACAACCTTCAACCTTCAACCTTCAACCTTCAACCTTGGCCAAAAGGCCACGCTACGCGAACAACCTTCAACCTTCAACCATATAACCTTCAACTTTTCTTCCTTCATCCTTCAACCGTTACTCTTTCCTCAGATAAGGAATCAAGCAACCACATTCCTGAAGCAATTTTAGGCTGATTAGCCTGCAAACTCATACCCTGCTGCATTCCCATCACTATCAGTCCCAGGGTTTCCACCAGTTTAGGGTCAAACGCTTCCCCTGACAATGCCTGACAGCTTCTTAGGGCAATAGACAGAGCATCCTCCTCAGATTCATGGGTATTGAGTTGCTGCTGAAAATAGGCCATCAGCCTCAAAATCCTCGATTCCAAGGGAATATTATCGTAAGCTAAGCCATCCGGTTGTCCTGAACCATCCCAGGATTCGGTTTGATGGGTAATAATGTTAGCGACAGCCTGTAATCGAGGCATAATCCGTAACACCGATCCCCTCGGAAGAGATTCCTGCTTCTCGATTACGTCTTTCTGAGCAGCTGACTTAGGGGGTAGTTCTATGTTAACCCCCTGCAAGGGGGATAGACGGTGCAAGAGTGCTGCCAGACTTAAACGTTTCAGTTGCCATGCTGGTAAATCCAGCAACTGCCCGATAGTCTCACACAAGGTTTTTACCTCAGCGCCAGCATTGGGATTGACAGCATCCGCTTGGTCAATTAGCTGGGCCATACGCAAGAAAGCCTGCATTTCATTAGAAACCAGGTTATCGTCTAACACCTGAACATGGCTAGGGGAGGTATGGGAAGGTAACTCTTGTTGACCCTTCTGAAGATAGTTCACGACCCGATTCACCACTGCCCCAATATAGTCTCGTGGCTTGGTGCTTTCGATAATCTGTTGAAGTTGTGCAGTTAAGCTGGCTTGCAAGTCTGGGTTATAGTTACCAATGTGAGCGATCGCAAACTCCACTGTCTCCCTGACCAAGTCTGGCTCAAATGTCCAGAATCCGTAGAATTTGCGCTCTCGGTCTTGCTCTGGCAGTCCTTGAGTGCCATAATCCGACTCAGATAATTCTTGACATAACACCATTGCTGTGTATGTCTCGGAAATAATAATCAAGTGCCACTCTTGAGCTACAGGATCGGAGGAATCTAAACTAACTAGGGCAACATTCGACCGCTGGCTGGTGGGATGTTCAGCAAAGCCAGTATCTGGTGCTGCTAGGATTACCACCTGAGATGATTTTACCGCTATATCGCCGTAGCGTTCAGCTTCCTCAAGATACCATTGGCCCCGCTGGAAGGCCGTAATCATTAGTGGAGCACTGTCGGACTCTAGGATAAAGTCTTCTAGGGCATGGCACAGCGATACTAAGGTATTTTTGTAATAAACTCCAAAGCTTAAAGGTTTTTTGGTGCCGCGATGGGCTTGTTCTAGTTTTTGTAATATCGAACCTGAGCGCATGGTTACTAAAAAATTGTTAATTAAATTTTGTTAATTAAATTTTGCCATTTCACCTTTCTATTTACTTAAACTGACCAGTTGTTTTTCTTGGCGTTTATTTGCTACTATTGGGGCAGTGAGGGCTGCTTCTAATGGAGCGACTCCTAGTCTTTCTTCAAGGATTTTCATCACTTCACGGCCAAAATCATTGGAATTTTGCCGCCAAGCTTCCAGACAAACTTCACCAAAGAAAGACCCTAGGGGTTCGGGATTCCATAGGAGTTTCTTAGCTGTCCAGGGCATCAGACTCATGGGATCATAGTCCCGATTGAGCATAGTTTTGTCAAAGGCGTACTGTTCTAAATGGGTATGGGGTTGTAGACCAATGAAGAAAATGGCTGGTTCGACTTTATCCCTACCAAATATTTGCTCTAGTTCCCGGTGATAGGCAATAGTCTGGCGAATGGTGTCAAAGGTTTCATCGATTACATTGAAAGAATAGTTGACGGAAACTAGGTCATTGAAGCCCGCTGCTTTTAAATCACGACAGTTTTGCAGTACGGTGCGTAGGTTATAGCCCATGCGCATTTTCCGCACCAGTTCCTGAGAACCACTGGTAATCCCGATTTCAAAGTAATTCATCCCGGTTTTTACCATCAGGTCGCATAATTCTGGGGTGAGATTGTCTGCCCGAATGTATGCTGCCCAGTTAATGTCGCTCATTCCAGCATCAAGGATTTTCTGCAACAGTTCAACGGCATCACCAATGAATTTTTTGGCAGGAATGAACTGGGCATCAGTGAACCAGAACTTGCGGATGCCTCGGTCATAGAGTTGGCGCATTTCTGCGACCACTTCATCTGCCGGGTTAATCCTTACCTGTTTGCCTTCTACAACGGTATAGATACAGTAGCAGCAGTTATGGGGACACCCACGCTTGGTTTGAACTCCAATGTAAAAGTCGTTCTGTTGGAAGTAATAATCAAAGCTGGGCCAGATGCTTTGAATATAGTCGTAGTTGCAAGCAATTTTTTCAATGGGAGTGGGAGACTCATGGATCATGCGATCGCGTGGTTTAGCTTCCCCTACCACATAACAGCGCTGATCATCGAAGTTCTGACCCAGGAGAATTTTCGTGAGTAAGGTTTCCCCTTCTCCAACGGAAACGATGGTTCCAGTTGGCAGTTTATTTTCCAACTGCTCATAGAATACACTAACTGCTCCACCCCCCACAATCAAGCGAGCGTCTGGGTTATATCGTTTAGCCCGTTTGAGTCCTTGTTTGATTAACCCCAAGTTCCCCCACAGTTCGCCATAGTAAGACGCCGCTAAACGCAGACCCCCCAACGCTCCCCGTAATTTCACCAAGGGATTGCGAGCATAGTAAAACTCAAAGGCATTTTGGAGCGGGTTACCACCCCTACCACCCACTGGAGCATAAATTTGAATGTCGCGCCAGGAAAATACCAACAGGGTTGGTTTAAATTGGTCTATCTCAGTATCCAAGGCGCTGGCAAAGTCTAGAGGAGGTACAGTTCCCAAGTCAAAAATGCGCTGTTCTACACCCGGGAACTGTTTATGAACATGGTCAGCTAAATAAACCACCCCGATCGGAAAGATTGGATTACACGGAAGGCGAACATATAGTATTTTCTGTTCCATTGGTAACTGTTTATAGTAATGTTTTTTTGTTATTATAAGTTTTTTTTATCAGTAAGGTTAGTTTGGGTTATTCTTGACCAATTCCGATCGCCTTTGGCGCGGGCAAAGCCCATCGCGTAGCGTGGCCGTTCGCGTAGCGTGGCCGTTCGCGTAGCGTGGCCGAAAGGCCAAAAGGCCAATTAAGCTCAAGATTTCAAGCCAGATCTATACCCAGAGTTATAGACAGATTTATCTACCGCCATTTTCTCTACTTTGAGACTACGGCGGGCAGAAGCTACCAAGGGTGGGCAACAATTATGAAATTGGTTTTTACATATCTTAACTTTACCAAAATTAGGGATTTACCTCAACCTTATGGTAGTTTTGTCTATAGGGATCAAAAATCAGCATCAAGTCATCTAATAGAGTAAAGTACTATAATAGGCTTTATAGAATGAGCATTAGACCTGATTTATACTGAATATCGCTAAAAAAAGCAAATAATCCTAAATAATACCAATAATTAGCATACTGACGCGGTTTTGTCGGTGATAGGCTGAGGTAGACTTCAATAATTAGTAGCCATGTTTACAGCTCGCCGGGATCATAAATGCTACCTTGGTGTTTGTAATAAATTAACCTTTAGAGAATTAATAGATATGACACAAATTTTTGATCCTATTCCTTCAGATAGCCAAGATTCCGTTCTGTGCTGCTATGTGAACGCCACTAGCCAGATCCAGATTGCTAGAATAACGAATATACCTAACTGGTACTTTGAAAGAGTTGTTTTCCCAGGGCAGCGCTTAGTTTTTGAAGCACCGCCACAGGCTCTTCTAGAAATACATACAGGGATGATGGCAAGTGCCATTCTCTCAGATACTATCCCTTGTGACCGCTTATTGGTTAGCCAAAGTGGTAATGCTTATGGCTATCCTGTTTCCGCCGAATCAGCCCAACCTGCCGATATCAAGCCACATCCAGAAACAGTTGATAGTCAAAGAGTGTTCACTGAAAAATTGCCTACCCTGGTTAGCGCGGTCTAGTTACTATCTCTATACGTTGGGGTTGCTTACAACAGGAGCAACCCCTTTTTCATTGGTTGAAGGTTGTTTGGTTGAAGGTTGTTTGGTTGAAGGTTGAAGGTTGTTTGGTTGAAGGTTGAAGGTTGTTTGGTTGAAGGTTGAAGGTTGAAGGTTGTTCTTGCCCAGGCGTCCCTTGTCAGGTAGGTTGAGAGTTCAAGCTAAATAGGCTATAGTGCTAGACTTGTAACTTGTCACTTGGTCTGTAACCATAGCAAGGGTAATTCAAAAGTGAACAAGAACAGATCTTGAGATTCTGTTCCATCACCCCATCACCCCATCACCCCATCACTCCATCACCCTGTGAATCTGCCTTCTTTTCTCTGGCTCTGGAAAATTGCTGCTTGGTCTATGGGTTTATCCCTCTTTGCCTATGTACTCCTGGCAATCACCGGCAGCATTGTGTTTTCTCAACGTCACTCTGGACGTCCACGACCGACTTGGTTACGCCCTCTGCACTACATCATTGGTTGGATCATGGTCGCTCTAGTCTTGGTTCTGCTGGGGATTGGTTTAGTAGGTACCATCGGCCATTACGGTCATCTAGGCCATTCAGCCCACTTAATAGCTGGATGGTCTGTGGTAGCACTGGTATTACTCTCAGCCTTTAGTGCTACCCAAATTAGCCCTCAAGAACCCTTAGCAAGGGCTGTTCACGTTGCTACTAACATTGCTTTGCTAGTGGGATTTACCTGGGTTTCCCTTACTGGTTGGGAAGTTGTGCAGAAATATATTAGGCATTAGTCATTTGTTAATTGTTAGTTTCGATTTTAAATTTATCGAAAGTTTAAAGTTTAAAGTTAAAAGTTTAAACTTTAAAGTTATCTGTCAGGGATGGATAGCTTTACTTTGCCGATGGACGATTTTGAGAGCGATAAAAAGGCTTTTTGACCACAACGGCGGGATAGGATTTACCCCGGATTTCTACTTCCAGCTGCTGTCCAACTTTGCCCAACTTTCTGGGAACATAGGCTAGTGCGATCGCATTTCCTAAGGTTGGTGCTAATGTACCACTAGTAACAACTCCTACCACCTCACCATCAGCTAGGACTGGGTAACCATGGCGAGCAATCTGCCTTCCTTGCATCTGGATCCCAACTAGCTTGCGCTCGATCCCCGTTGCTTTTTGTTGCTCTAGCACCGAGCGTCCGATGAAGTCTCCTTTGCTATCAAGATGCACTAGCCAACCTAACCCAGCTTCTAAGGGTGTCGTGGTATCATCAATATCTTGTCCGTAGAGTGCCATAGCCGCTTCTAGGCGCAAGGTATCTCTGGCACCTAAACCACAGGGAGTGACACCAGACTCTAAAAGTTTGTGCCACAGCTCTATGCCGACATCTGGGTCTAGCATCAGCTCAAATCCGTCTTCCCCTGTGTAACCGGTTCTAGCAATAAATGCCGGTTTCCCCAACACCGTTGCCTCTAGATGTCCAAATGCTTTGACTGGTGCTAAGGCTTCTTTGACAAATGGCTGAAGATGTGATATTGCCAATGGTCCCTGTACTGCAATCAAGACTTTTGATGTTGAGAGGTCTTGTAAGGTAACTGAGTCAGCATCCAGGTGAGCTAACAACCAGTCTTTGTCTTTGGTGCAGGTTGCTCCATTAACAATCATCATCCCCCGCTGCTCCCCAGACTCCTCCTCACCTTGGTAGTAGAAGATAATGTCATCAATGATTCCACCATTCGGATTTAACAACACCGTGTATTGAGCTTGACCCGGTTGCAAGCGGGTTAAATCCGAAGGCACTAGAGACTGCAATTGCTCCCGTAGTTGCTTACCATTAAAAGCAAACTTACCCATATGGGAGATGTCGAAAATTCCGACAGCAGTTCGTACTGCAGCATGTTCTTTTTTCAATCCGCTAAATTGTACTGGCATTTCCCAACCCGCAAAAGCTGTCAAGCGGGCATTTTGTGCTACCACCTGGTCAAAGAGGGGAGTGCGAGCCAGTTTAGGGGTTTCGGATTGGGACTCTGGAGATCCTGGGGAATTGGCCACGGGTTTTAATAATGGTGTTCAGTTATCAGGTTAGTGTACCATCTATCTGCTATTATCAGATGCGTTCCCGTAGCCTGTGCGTAGCACAATGTGGAATGGGCATCTTGCCCGTTTAGCACAATGTAGAATGGGCATCTTGGCCGTGTAGCACAATGTGGAATGGGCATCTTGCCCGTTACAATTTCGCGTTTTTTTAACAACAGTTGCTAAACAGTTAGTAAATACGCCCCTTTTAAATTTATCACTGTTAAGGTACTATATTATCTTGGTAAAGACTATCCCACTAATATGAACAAGAAAGTAATTTGGTATATCAAATCTCAAGTTGGAGTTCTGCTTTTTCCCTTAGGTTTATGCTTATTTGGAGAAGCCGTTTCTAAAAGAATTGAAGGAGAGCCTTGGTTTTGGTTAGGAACCTTAAGCTTAGTTGTGATTAATGCCGGGATTGGTTTGATGATTGAAAGCGGATTGATATCCGGTTTTCCCAGAGATAAGGTGGCCAAAGACGACTCAAACTAGTCAGTTATCAAGACTGAATTAAGTTTTTATGTAAGCATATGCGCTACTTGAGGTGCGGTCAGCGGTCAGCGGTCAGCGGTCAGTGGTCAGTGGTCAGCTTAAAATCAACCTTTTTCCTCAGATTAAACTAATCCTTACCTGTTTTATTCAAAAGACTTTCGTGACTATTAAACTAATCCTTACCTGTTTTATTCAAAAGCTGATAACTGATAGCTCATAGCTGATAGCTCATAGCTGATAACTGATAGCTCATAGCTGATAGCTCATAGCTGATAGCTCATAGCTGATAGCTTACAGTAGTTTACCAAGGTAACTCGCTTCCATCCCAGGAGAAAAACTGTCCACTATCCCCTTTATCCAGCTTTTCGATTACCCCCAGTAGTTGAGTAACAGTACGCTCTACTGGGAATAACTTATCAGCAGGTACATTTTTTTGAAAGGGTTTAGAAAGGCGCGTATTGGTTGTACCAGGATGCAAGGTAACAACGATAGTTTGAGGACTTTTTCTACTGTATTCAATTGCCACTGTTCGCATAAACATATTTAAGGCTGCTTTCGATGCTCGATAGCCATACCATCCTCCCAGTTGGTTATCACCAATACTGCCAATTTTGGCAGAAATGCTAGCAAAAATACTGCGATCGCTATGACGGAATAATGGTAATAAATGTTTAGCCAGCAGCACTGCTCCAATACTGTTCACCTGGAAGTAACGGATCAAGTGTTCTGAATTAATCTGTTTCAGGCTTTTTTCTGGTTGTAAGCTGCCGTCATGAAGCAATCCAACACAATTAATCACTAAGTGGAGTTTGTCTATCTCTACACTAATTTGTTTGACAGCTTCAGATACTTGCAACTCGTCGGTAATATCCATCGATATACAAACTAATCGATTAGGATAGTTGCTTTTAAGCCCAATTAATTCCGAACTAGAATCACGGTTACGATAACTGCCATAAATCTTGGTAAACGTTTCATCTTGCAGCAATTGTTTGACAAAAGCCAGACCAATACCTCCACTGGAACCGATAATTAAGGCATTAGCGTTGTTAATTCCATCTATAGACATTTATTAGGGCTCCGCGCAGGGAGTAGACAGTAGGGAGTAGGAGAAGTTTGGGAAGTTTAGGGACATAGGAGAGATTTTTATTAAGAGTAATTATCCGGAGATAATTTTAAGGTTTATCTTAACAAACAACATTAGCTCAAAATTTGTGATAAATCTAGCACGAATCCAGACAACACATCCTCTCCTGACAAGCTGCTCGGGGATTCCAAAACCTCCCTATCCTGCCCAGGGCGATAAATTGCTACCTGTTGATTTTGAGGGTCAATTAACCAACCTAGACGTACACCACAGTCCATGTACTCTTGCATCTTTTCCCGCAACGTCTTCAGGTTGTCATTAACAGAGCGGAGTTCCGCCACAAAATCAGGAGCCATTGGTAATAATTTATCAGGATCCCGATTAAGTGCTTCTAATCTTTCTACCCTTACCCAGGAGGCATCAGGAGAACGATTGGCACCATTAGAAAGCGTAAAGCCCGTTGAAGAATCAAACACTAATCCGGTTCCATCACTATCAGCCCAATTACCCAAACGTTGCGTCAGTCGGCTATTCCGGTTTCCGCTTTTCCATCCCGTTGGTGCCATGATAATTAGTTCTCCCTTGCTGGTACTCTCAAGACGTAAATCTTTATTGTCCTGACAGAGTTGGAAGAACTGTTCATCTGTTAGTTTAATCGTGGGAGCTAAGTTGAGAATAAGAGCAGTCATAATTGATAATTATAGCAATTTCGGGGAGATAGGGAATCGGGAATCGGGAATCGGGAATCGGGAATCGGGAATCGGGAATCGGGAATCGGGAATCGGGAATCGGGAATCGGGAATCGGGAATCGTAGTAAAGAGCTGGGAGTATTTTTTGATATTATACTAAATTAGCGTAAGCTATCAGCTATCAGCTATCAGCTATCAGCTATCAGCTATCAGCTATCAGCTATCAGCCAAAGGCCAACGGCTGACCACTGACCACTGAACACTGACCGCTGAATGCTTACCTTAGGGTTTAAAAGTACCCACTGAAATATCAACACTAACTGGGTCTTCATTATCCACTAAACCATCGCCATTATCATCCCAAACAGAGGTCGCGAAAAAACCGCATATAATATCGATTTCCTGCTCAGAAACTCTCAAAAATAGAGACCCCTGTTTAGTCGCGCATTTAAATTCTGCTTTCTGGACTAGCTCTGGAGCCTTTGTTCGTAATTGAGGCAATACTTTCTGGCACTGTTGGTCAGAAGTAGAGCAAACTAATGGCTTCACAAACGTAGAATCATTGGCTACTAAGGGCAAAACCCCTAACCATGTACCAGTGCGACTGCCATTTCCTATAGGTTTATCCCAACAAAAAAAACTGACTCGCTGGGGTTGTCCTTGATTCTGAAAAACCTTTAAATTTAAATATTTGCTATCACTACACTCCCTTTCCCATTCAGCTATTTATTCAGGAAAACTATCCCCAAGGTCAGCAAAAACCTCCTGACATTGACGTTCGCTACAATCCCCTGCTACCTTCCGAGGCTGGGTTTTATCTGCTGGAGTTTCACTAGCACAACTAAGCACAAGCAGAGCAACCATAACACTAGGAATTGCTAATCCTTTTAATCTCATGTCACAATTGCGAATAGTTATTATAGAGTTTCCTATAAATTTTATTCCCTGCTCCCTACTCCCTACTCCCTACTCCCTGTTCCCTGTTCCCTGTTCCCTGTTTCCTGTTCCCAGATCCGATGTTCCCTTTGCTATATAGCAATTTCAATTTAAATTTGCCATCCTCAATCTACAGAGCAAATCATTCAAAGCATCCTTAGCTGATGGTGCTTTTGGTAACCAACTAGACTCAGAAGCTTCCTCTAATTGACTCTGTAGACGACTATATTCTCCCTCATGAAATTCAATATTTGTATCTTCCAATACAGACTTTTCTGCTCCTGCTAGCTTTCGAGCAATTAAATCTGGAATATAAGGTAACTGGAACACCTGATTGAGCTTAACCAAGTTAGCTTCTATTTCGCCAGTTTTCATTAAATGGATACCAGTCAACAGCGCCCGATAGACATAAAGCAAAGGTTTGACCCGACATGGACTCATCTTTTGAAACAGTTTCCATTGAGTTCGGGAAAATCCTAGATAGTGATGGGCATGGTAGCAAGTAATGCATTGTTTTGCGATCGCTTTTAATTCCTCATGCTCCGGTGTAGTATGAATCACTAGGGGTGAGTACAGCTGCTCTAAGACATAACCATTCTTTTTCAGCAGCATCTCAAAGAACTTTTTGATATCGTGAGTGACTAGATCCAGTTCTATGGAATCCCGAATTTCCGAAACTTCAATCGTTTCCGGTCCCGGCTCTAGTCCTATAACTTTCTGTACTGGCAGAATGTGACTACCACGCAAATCATAATCAGAATCTGGTGAAGGGAAACCATACAAATGCGCTCCACTGAGGGTAGCGAATAACAGTGGATGGGGTTGAGTATAAATTACAGATAGTAGTTTTTGGTTTAAATTCATATATAACTAAACCATACTTTGACGTGCTTTAATCAAAAACCCATTAGCTGCTTCATAATCCGGACGTTCTGGCAAATTGGTGTTAGCAAAAGCAGCATCAAACTCTTGATGTAAACTCAATCGCCAAGCCGTAACCTCCTCCCATGGCATTTCATCCCGACGGATGGCTAGGAGTTGTTGCCGATACTCCTCAACTTTCACTGGTACAAACCCCTCTTTCAAGACTGTGATCCCTGAGAGCAATAAACGGATTAAGTGCATAGCATGTTTTAATCGAACTGCTCCTTTAGTCCGAAAATCTTGCTCCATTTTTTTAAATTGGGACATCACATACCCATTATAGGTTTGGTAAACCAACTTAGACAGAAAAATATCTCGAATAGCTAGCAATTCCTCTGCTATAGGAGTGGCTGTTTCCACTAGTGGTGTGTAGAGACATTCCAACACATTTGGATTAGCCTTCAGTGCCAAAATGATAAACTTTTGAAGCTCCCAGTAGCACTCCTGAGTCTCGTGCTTTTCTAACTGTTCCGGAATCCCATACAGTGACCAGTGAACCACAGCTGGTGGCAGGTAAATACCTCGTCTGTCTATATCAGAGTTTTCATCATCGAGACCAAATGCTCTCGACCCTACTACACAGCGGTAGATAACATGATCATATAAATTTAACTCTGTGAGTAAGTCTTCCGAGAGCTGTAACCCTTCTTTTTGGAAGTGTTTACGAATACTAAATTCATGGCGACGTAGGGTAACCTCCCTATCATTAGGCAAACGCACCCGATACCCATGGGAATTATCTGTTGGTGCCTTGACTATTACACCGACTGCTCCTTGTACACATAATGTTTCACCCGCAGAGTTTTTAGCAGCCACACGAGTTACAACTTGGGTACCGACTGGCAAGATTAGGTGAGGATTCATTTGTTATAAGTTTTTTGTATAAACCCTAATATTAAAATATTATAGCATTCTTAAGTAAGATGTAAAACTAGGCTTGATTGTAAATACGATTCAGTATTTTATCCAATAAATCTGGATCTTTATAAGGATTATTTTTTTTTGATTCTTCCCAACTCATCCTGGCTTCAGAAAGTAATTTATAATAGCTAGTTGGGGATTTAAAAACTACATTATATTCTTCAAGTAAATAACCCTCTAATTGCTCAAAGTTACATCTATATCGTTTTTTTATCCAAGTGATAACTTCTTTTTTTTCTTGTTTATTTAAATAGCCTTTACCCCCTTTGTAAGATAATTTTAATCCTTCTACACCCGCTGAATTAAATTTTTTTTTCCACTTACTAATGAAGCTCTTTGATACATTTAATGATTCGGATATTGCTTGATAGTTCCAGCCTTGTATGGCAAATTTTACAGCTAGCGCTCTTTTTAATTCTCTTGAATCTGGATTACTATTAATCCACTTATCCAACTTTCGGTTTTCTTGATTTGACATAGAGTTTTTATCCCATATTTTTTAAATTATTAATTTTTTTAAGTAAACTTATAGCAATTATCATAGCTATGAGGTACAAAATTTCGGGATTTTAGGGAACAGGGAACAGGGAACAGGGAACAGGGAACAGGGAACAGGGAACAGGGAACAGGGAACAGGGAACAGGGAACAGGGAAGAGAGAACAGGGAATAGGGAATAGGAATGCGCTGCATCAAAACAGGGAATCAACGTCAAAAAAGACTGTACCTCATCACTGCAATCAACGCTATATAGTCATAACTTTATTCGTTGAATTATAAATTAAAAACCTGAACAAATTTAAATTTATTTTCTACCAATACCTACTCCATAAAACCAATTAATAAAGTACATCAAAAAAGTCTTGCTATATAATAATGGTGATGCCTATCATTATTTTTGTTTAGCGTAAATGTTTTTTAGGTGCTTCTTAACCGTATTGATGCTGATAAATAGCTGCTGGGCAATTTCTCGGTAAGTAAAGTTGGCTTTTTTAAGTGACCATATTTGCTCTTCCCGGGGCGTTAAGCCATATTTTAGAGCATCAGTGCTAGCGGAAATTTGATAAGATTGATTTTGATCTTCTAGGGTTACTAAGAGGTAAGGTTCTGGAGATAACTCTAACGTTAACCATCTAACCCTAACCCGAAAGTTAACTGACTTATCCACTTGAATTTCAGCTTCGATAATTAGTTTGCGATCGCAAAACCAGTCACGACTATCAATTAATGATTCGCAAACTCGCCAAATTGGGTCAGGGATAGAATTTATCTGTGACCTACCTTGAGTGATTTTAGAACACATTCGACGTCCACACTCATTGGCATGAAACCAATCTTGGTTAGTAGTTAGAATCAGCACCCCATCCACAAACCCCTCAAGGATTGCTTGGATCAGTAATGGGGGTTCTGACCTTGTTTGTGCCATGACTACTTAAACCTGAATTACACATTATCCAGAATTCCGGATTTGCCCAGGCTGTGCTAGACACAGTTTTGGATCAGGTTTGGATCACCTCGTGATCACAACAGATGATCCAAAATTGGCACTTGACAATTTGTATAATAAAGTATAATAATTTTGAGCTCTCAGCTGGCTCTAATTTGAATTATTAAAACATCAAGTAGCAAAGCATTGTGAACAGGATTGTGAAGAGGTTTCCTGAGGTGCTACCAGTGGCGAATTTAATTCTTAATGGGTCTTGCGCACCTAAGTGTTGGTGGGATATTGTGACTGACTTTGGCAGTATGTCTACTGACAGAGGCTCCGATTGCACAAGCGCGGAAGCTGAGGCCGTAGGCCACGCGGAAGCGAACGCTTCATCGCCTAGGGTGCCCGTAGCGCATTAAGATTCTCTGGGTCGCGAGGATGTTTGAGAAGTACCAAATGTTGGGAATAAGCCATCATAATCCCAAATCTTAGGGACTTTGTACTAACTTACCCCCTTGCTTTGGGGGGTTAGGGGGGCCTTTCGAGTCGGATCCAACATCTTTAAAATACCCTCTTAGACCTGGAATATGCCTAAGGGTGTTTGCCAGAGTTGACCTGCGATTCCCTTGAGCTTAGGTTTTGCTTCGATTTGAATATAGCATTTTTATTTGAGATGTAAACAGCGGACCCGTCGAAACAGGTAACTTCGGCTCAGGGAACAGGGAACAGTAGGAAAGAGCTCCAAAGAGTTTTTGATGTTATGAGAAATCATCAAGATTGTTCATGACCTATTTGTAAATCCTATAGCTGAGGTGAGATTTTGCCATCTTTACAAGCGTCTCGACAGGGAAGACTAACAATTAAACAGTATCGAAACCGAAAGGGATGGACGATAGAGGATCACAGATGGCTGGTCGAGGCGAGTAAGATCTTAAATCCAGATATCGACTGGGCATCCTCCGAGTATGGGTTGCAAGAAATCTATGCTCCTGGTGTCTCCCTAGCTACTTGGAAACGCTTCTTGCAAGGAAAGCCGATTAATGCCCAAGTTTTCCAGGTATTTTGCCAAGTTTTAGGACTTAACTGGGAATATGTGATTGAGAACAGCCTCCCTAAGTCCTCAATCCAGAAGACAACCACTAAAATCCCCTCAAATCGAGTAGATTGGTCAGCAGCGCCGGATGTGCCAGTTTTCTTTGGACGTACCGAAGAATTGGCTACCTTAGTGCAATGGATTCTCCAGGATCGTTGCCGAGTGGTGGCAATTTTAGGAATGGGTGGAATTGGCAAAACTGGACTCTCTTTGAAGCTAGGTAAGGGTGGAATTGGCAAAACTGATCAGTCCCTCAAGCTAGATCATGGCATTCAGGATGAGTTTGAGTACGTCATTTGGCGTACGCTACTTAATGCTCCTCCCATTATAAAAATTCTCGAAGAGCTGATCAAATTTCTCTCCAACCAGGTAGAAAGCAATTTACCAGACACCATAGATGCTCAACTATCACGACTACTTCACTATTTGCGTGAGCATCGCTGTTTGCTAATCCTGGATAATGTAGAGTCAATTATACAAGGTGGTGACAAGGCTGGGCAATATCGAGAAGGATATGAGGAGTATGAGCAACTGTTCCGAAAAATTGGAGAAGTCTCCCATCAAAGCTGCTTGTTGATCACCAGCCGAGAGAAGCCCCACGCCATTGCCAGACTTGAAGGCAAAACACGACCGGTTCGTTGCCTGGAATTAAGCGGTTTTGATGTGGTAAATGGCAAGAAAATCTTTAATTCCATTGCCTCGTTCTCTGGTTCAGATCAGCAATGGCAAGAACTGATTGAATTTTACAACGGTAATCCTTTATCCCTAGAAATTGTTGCCAAGCATATTGATGAAGTATTTTTGGGTAATATTGGCGACTTTTTAACAGAAGGAAAACCAGTCTTCGATGACTTTCGTGAAGTGTTAACCTGGCACTTTGAGCACTTGTCAGACCACGAACAGGAAATTCTGTACTGGTTGGCAATTAATCGGGAAGCTGTTTCCCTTGCCCAACTCCGAGAGGATATCCTCTCACCAGTGGCTAAACAACATTTACCAGTAACACTGCAATCCCTGCAAAGACGTTTACCTTTGGAAAAAAGTTCAGCAGGCTTTACCCTGCAACCTGTGCTGATCGAGTACATGACTGAGAAAGTCATTGACAAGGTTAGTCAGGAAATACTCACCGATAAAATAGCTCTGTTTAATTCTCATTGTTTGCTGAAGGCTTTGGCAAAACAGTACATTCGGGAAAGTCAATACCGTCTGCTCCTCAAACCATTAATCGCTCAGCTAATCGATAGTTTGAGTAGTCAAAGTTGTCTTGAGGAAACTCTAAATAATAGTCTTTCGAAAATAAGAGAAAACTTGGTGCCAAGGGTAGGCTATGCAGCCGGTAATATCCTTAATCTGCTCTGCCAACTTAAAACTGATTTAAGGGGTTATGATTTTTCTAATCTCACTATTTTGCAAGCTTACCTTCAGGGGGTAGAGTTGCTAGATGTAAACTTCGCTAATGCTACCATCGCTAAATCAGTTTTTACTCAACCTTTTGGTAGTATTTTGTCAGTATCATTTAGCCCCGATGGCCAGCTTTTGGCTGCAGGTGATAGCATGGGCAAGATTCATCTGTGGCAAATTGCTGATAGTCAATACCGTTTAACCTTGAAGGGACACACCAGTTGGGTATGGTCTTTGGCCTTTACTAGGCTAGATGATGGTAACAGTGAAGAGACTCAGATTTTGGCTAGTAGCTCTGAAGATCAAACCGTCAGGCTCTGGGATATTACTACCAGTCAATGCCTCCACACCTTGCGAGGACATAGGAGTAGAATATGGTCAGTTGCTGTCAGTGGAGATGGCACAATTGTTGCTAGTGGCAGTGGCGATAAAACCGTTAGAATCTGGGATGTTAGTACCGGTGAATGCTTGAACATCTTGCCAGAGCACTCCCAAACCGTAAGAGCCGTAGCTTGTAGTCCCGATGGTGCCATTCTCGCCAGTGGCTGTGAAGATAAAACTATCAAACTCTGGGACTCTGATACAGGTGAATGCCTCAGCACCTTACAAGGACACTCTCATCAGATCAGGTCAGTGGCTTTCAGCCCCGATGGAACTACCCTCGCTAGTAGTAGT
Source organism: Moorena sp. SIO1G6 (assembly GCF_010672795.1). Classification (NCBI taxonomy): domain Bacteria; kingdom Bacillati; phylum Cyanobacteriota; class Cyanophyceae; order Coleofasciculales; family Coleofasciculaceae; genus Moorena; species Moorena sp. SIO1G6. The sequence goes on along the minus strand of NZ_JAAHFZ010000008.1, from coordinate 143,047 downwards.
GATGACAAAACCGTAAGGCTATGGAATCTTAGCACCGGTAAATGCGTTAAGATGCTGCGGGGACATACAAAAAGCATACGGTCAATTGGCTTTAGTAAAGATGGAACCACTCTCGCCAGTAGTAGTGATGATAAAACCGTAAGGCTATGGAATTTTAGCACTGGTGAATGCCTCAATAAGTTGTACGGACATACTAATGGTGTATGGTCTATTGCTTTGAGTCCAGATGGCGTAACTTTAGCAAGTGGTAGTGATGACCAAACCGTAAGGCTATGGAATATTAACACTGGTCAATGCCTCAACACGTTTCGAGGATATACCAATGGCGTATGGTCTATTGCTTTCAGTCCAGATGGGACAACCCTCGCCAGTGGCAGTGAAGACCAAACCGTAAGACTTTGGGATGTTGGTACCGGTGAATGCCTCGATACCTTACGAGGACATACCAATTTGATATTTTCTGTTGCCTTCAGTCGAGATGGTGCAATCTTAGTTAGTGGCTCTAAAGACCAAACCCTCAGACTCTGGGATATTAGCACTGGTGAATGTCTCAACACCTTCCACGGACCCAAGTGGGTACTTTCAGTCGCCTTTAGTCCCAATGGAGAAATCTTAGCCAGTGGTCATAATGACGATAGGGTAAGACTCTGGGATATTAGCACCGGTGAGTGTTTCCAGACCTTATTAGGACACACGAGTTTGGTCTGGTCAGTGGCTTTCAGTCCAGATGGCACAACCCTCGCTAGTGGCTGTGAAGACCAAACCGTTAAACTCTGGGATGTTGGCACCGGTGACTGTTTAAGTACTTTGCAGGGACACCGGAATATCATCAAGTCCGTTGTCTTTAGTGGAGATGGCAGAATTCTCGCTAGTGGCTGTGAAGACCACACTGTTAGGGTCTGGGATGTTGGCACTGGTGAGTGTCTCAACACTTTGCGTGGACACACCCATCGATTACGCTCAGTGGCGTTCAACCCTAATGGTAAACTGATCGCTAGTGGTAGTTATGATAAAACCTGTAAGCTCTGGGATGTTCAGACAGGTGAATGTTTAAAAACTCTCCATGGACATACTAATGTGGTATGGTCTGTTGCTTTTAGTCGAGATGGTTTAATGCTAGCCAGTAGCAGCAACGATGGCACAATTAAGTTTTGGGATATCGAGAAGGGTCAATGTATCAAAACCCTGAGAGTGCCTAGACCCTATGAGGGGATGAATATCGCCGGTGTTACTGGTTTAACAAAAGCAACTATTACCTCCCTGAAAGCCTTGGGAGCAGTTGATTAGACTTGTTGCAGAAGTCGGGAGTTGGGAGTCGGGAGTCGGGAATCGGGAGTCGGGGGCGTTGCTTAATAATGGAGTCGGGAACAGTAGGGAACAGATGTAGGGTGGGCAGTGCATCCGTTAGATTCACTGACTAGCCATAGCATTGCTAAGCACTGCCCACCAAAAGTCGGGAATTCATGTAGGGTGGGCAGTGCATCCGTTAGATTCACTGACTAGCCATAGCATTGGGTTTGCACTGCCCACCAAAAGTCGGGAACTGCCATCTGGCTTCTGGCTTCTGCCATCTGGCTTCTGCCTTCTGCCATCTGGCTTCTGGCTTCTGCCATCTGGCTTCTGCCTTCTGCCTTCTGCCTTCCAAGAGCTCAGTTCAACCCAACCTACTACCTGATAAGATTTTTTTGAAGCACAAGGCAATTACTCCAAATATCAGGATTAGCCCAACTGGTACTATCACACTATTGATCCAAGGGTTGTCACAGCTCTTTTTGAAGGGTGGGATCAGCGTGGATAAAGTATCACACTGCTTAGCGTCAAAATCCATTAAAGCCGTGACAGCTGTCCCCGCACCAACTACCGTTACTAGAGTCTGAAAAGTGCGATCGCGTTCTGCTTTTTCCAGCTCAATTTGACTACGGATGGCATTGAGCCTGGTCTCTAGCAGCCGTAATGCCATCTCCATTATATCATAGTCTTTAGTAACCTGCAATAGGTAATTTTCCTTTACCTCTTTACTAAACGTTTCTAAAAACTCTAGGTTATTATCGGCACCTAATTTTTGGCATTTTTGGTTGATGATTTCTAAACGGGTTTGATAATTGAATAAATTAATCTCGATAATTTGGTTTTGAAAATTTAGTTTAGGCAAATCCAGGGTATAATTCCCTAAATAATTTTGAATGTCATCGAGTTTTGCGGCGATGGTTTGGTCTCTAAAACTAGAAGCGTTTTCGTCACTGATAAGTCTCTGATTGGCTTCAACCTGCTTATAGTAAGCTACCAAGGTTTTTTTGATTAAGCGACTTTGGCTGTAAGCCCATAAAATTTTGTTTCTATAACTAAACAGACCCATCCAATCCGTATACAATTCCGCTGCTTTTTCCATACTTTCTTGGTCAGAAAAGAGCATAATGATTACATGGCAGTTGACCTGATTCAGGGGTTGATATCGCCACAGCTCAAAAACTTCACCACCAAATAAGCTGCCTTTTCCATGTAAATCTTGTGACCAATTCGCCCCTTTATCGAAAAGCTTAGCACCTTGTGTAATTTCTTTTTCCTGTTTTTTAGAACTTTCGGGGGGTGATAATAATTGTAAATCTTGTGACCAATTCGCCGCTGTCTGGAAAACATGATAACAGGATTTAGCAATATATTCGTAGCTTTTGCTCGACGTTTTCGGTAACCATCCAGAAAGCATCCAAGTTTGCCCTAGGGTCGCCCTTTCCCCTTGTAATCTCCATTCAATTTCTGCTCGCAGTCTGGCAAAACAGTCAGGGGTTTGGGGGTCGGTTTGATTGTTAATGGAACAATCAATTTGCAAGCCATAGGTATCATTTAAGCGGACAGGATAGTAGTACCCTTCTAGGGTATCGTTTGCTGTGGTAAAGTCATAATACTTTTGTTTAGGGAGTAGTTCTAAATATTTGGTTTCTAGATCAGGATCGAAGAATTTACTATCTGCTGGGAGTTTAGCTTGAAACTTAGCTTGCTTTTCTTGCTTCTCAGCTTCAGTGAGGTTGAGAGCATCTCGTAAGTCATATAAAAATAAATCGAGAGTTGGAAAGATTATATCGCTCACTATAGCATTTTTATTTTAGTTGTGAACATACTACCTTATGGAAAGGCAACAGGCAACAGGCAACAGGCAACAGGCAAGAGTTAATCAACTCTATAAGGATTTAAGGATTTTTGGTAGCGACTTCATCGCTTTTGCAATTAGGCAAAAATTATCATAAAATTCCCACAGTTATCTTTTTTTTTACAAATATCAAATGCACCCTTCAATTTTATTACCCCGACTCCCGACTCCCGACTCCCGAATTGGGTAATTTACTTTTTAGAAGCCCCTAAAAACCCTTTAAGTTTTTCCAAGGGTAATTTTTGGACAACTTCTTGTGGCTGTTCTGAACGACTGACGACAATCACAATATTATTAATTTGTTGGTCATAGCCTGTAGGTGATGACTTAGGTTTATGTCCTCTCATGATCGAGGTACGGCTAGGTGTATTGACTGGCTGGATTTCGGCTTCTGTGGGGAGATAGTCTGGAGGAATATCGACCGTAGTGTCAAGTTGGTTGTAATAGGTTTGGTAACGTTGATTTAACTCAGGATTGGCGGCAATCATCTCTAGCAGCTTGGGTTTGGTATACTTCTCCCAGGCCAGAGGTTGGGCATCAAGTTGATCGCCAATTTCTTTGATGCTCTTATTCTCAGGTTGACTCAAGGGTGTGTCTAAATCGGTCAGAGCAAGTAAAAAAGCTAATAGGGTTTTGTTGGTATTCATCAGCCACTGTCACTACTTCGATCACTATCTACTATCTTTATACATGAAGGATCAGCCGAGTGCTCGAAATTGCGATATTATGTTATGCTAATAAAAATTTCACAACCTCGCTCCAATGACACCGGAATGGGAAGCCCTAATCGTTGGGATTAACCGTTATCCAGAATACACCAACTTTAACGACCTGACCGTTGCTGTTAAAGACGGGGAAAATGTCGCTCAACGATTACAACAGTATGGCTATGAACCGTTCCGGATTCAGGACTTACCCCTTGGGTTGACCCAAAAAGGACCAGGGGGACTATCGAGCACAGGACTAGTAAAATTAGAGGAATTAAGGGAAGCAGTTGCTAATCTGTTTAATCCTCCTGCTCCTAACCAAGCTCCAGAAACCGCCCTATTCTTCTTTTCAGGCCATGGCTGTAGACAAGAGGTGGATGGCATTGAAGAGGTTTTCTTAGTGACTAGTGATGCCTTTCCGGATGTGGGAATTTATGGCTATCCTCTGCAGGAATTGGGTCAGCAAATCGCAACTAGCCCAGTGAAACAGGTAGTGATTTGGTTAGATTGTTGCTACAGTGGCGAGTTACTGAAATTTATCCCAACTGATAAAGCTTACTGCTTGATTACTGCTACTCGTTCCTACGAGCCGGGAGTAGAGATTAGCCATGAACAAGGAGTATTTACCAAGGAGTTACTGGCAGGATTGAATCCGGAAAATTACCCGGATGGTATTGTTAATAGTCATAATTTGGCCTTGTTTATTGAGCAGCGGATGTCAATGACTCAGCAACGTCCTTTAATCGCTAACTCACAACAAGCCATTATACTGACTACTCAGTTTCCGAAACTGAGCTTTCAGGATAAGTGCCCCTACCGGTCTCTGTCTTATTTTACCGCATTACCAGAAGATGCTCTGGTGTTTCACGGTCGTTCTCAGTTGACCGAGCAGTTAATTGAGCGAGTTAAAACTAAACACCGTCTGCTGGTAGTGTTAGGGGCTTCCGGCAGTGGCAAGTCTTCCTTACTCAGAGCAGGATTATTGTATCAGCTGAAGTTAGGTCAGGCAATTGTTGGAAGCGATCGCTGGCATTATCTAGAACCTTTCACTCCAGGTGTTGCACCAAAGCAAAGGTTACAGGAGGTCCTGGAAAAGGGGGAGCTTTTAGAGAAGCAGGGAGAGGGTGTGGCTGATTCTGGGGAACAAAACTTTCAAAGTCCCCCAAAGTTGGGGGATTTAGGGGGCATTCCCATCAGCAACGCCCAGCCAGAGAATTTTAGTAAAACTCCGATGGTCATGATTATTGACCAGTTTGAAGAGTGCTTCACTATGATTCAACCTGACCAACGCCAGGAATTCTTTAACGGTTTAATTGAATTAATCGAGAATACAGACAATTTAATTGTTTTAATTGCCATGCGCTCTGACTTTCGGGGGCGGTTGCGAGAGTATCCTAAATTAGTAGAGAAGATTAATAGACCATTAATTAATGTTGACCACTTGAACCATGAGGAAATTGAAGAAGCGATCGCTAAACCAGCTGAATTAGTAGGATTAGGGATTGAGGGGAGATTAAAACAGCAACTGATTAACGATGTCGAAGATTATCCAGGTAGCCTTCCCCTGCTCCAATATACTCTGACGGAATTATGGAAACAGTCAAGACAGCAGCAGGAAACGTTTTTACGGTTAGAAACCTATCAACAGTTAGGGGGAATTGAGGGAACTCTGGAAAAGAAGGCAAATCAGGTATTTGATAGTCTCTCCCAGGTAGAACAAACTGTGGCTAGGCGTTTGTTGTTGGAATTAACTCAAGTGGGAGAGACTCTCGATACCCGTAGACGAGTACGCCTGGGGGAGTTAGTCAATTCTCATCACAGTTTAGAACTGCTCGATGCTGTTAGCCAGACCTTAGCCAGTTCAGACAACCGCTTGATTACTAGAAGTCATCAAGAAAATTCCCAGGATGTGGTTTTGGATGTAGTTCATGAAGCCTTAATTCGCCACTGGGGAAGGTTGGTGGAGTGGAAGCAGACTTACACAGAAGCGATGGTGATCGAAAGCAAGCTGGAAGCGGCGGCGCTTGAATGGCAAGAGAAGGGAAAGAAGCGTGATGATGCCGGTTTACTGTTGCTTGGGGGGAGGTTAATAGAAGCCCAGGAGTATTTAAGAAAGTATGGTGAATTGGGGATGTTGAATGGGCTGGCGGAGGAGTATATTGAGGTCAGCCGTCACAAGCACAAGCAAATGACCCGTAACCGCTGGTTAGGGGTGGCAGGGTTTATTGCTGTGTTGGTATTGGGGACAGTTGTTTCAACGGTTTTTGGATTGGAGTCTAGTAAACAGGCGAGAAAGGCAGAAGAAAGTGAAATTAAAGCCCTGAGTCAATCTTCAGAACTCTTGTTTAGCTCAAAGCAACCCTTTGATGCTCTAAAAGAGAGTTTAAGGCCAGTAGGAAAACTCCAAAAGACAAAAAGGGTAAAAGGTGATACTAGAATACAAGTGATCGCTAAGTTGCAGCAATCTCTCTATGGCGTCAACCAGTATAATAGCCTGGATAAACATACTGATACTGTCACTAGCGTGGCCTTTAGCCGAGATGGCATGACTATCGCTTCTGCTAGTTGGGACAACACCGTGAAACTATGGAATCTACAAGGCAAACACCTGCACACCCTCACTGGACATAGCGAACCTGTCAATAGCCTCGTCTTTAGCCCAGATGGCATGACTATCGCTTCTGCTAGTTTGGACAAGACGGTGAAACTATGGAATCTACAAGGCAAACACCTGCATACCCTCACTGGACATAGCGAACCTGTCACTAGCCTCGTCTTTAGCCCAGATGGCATGACTATCGCTTCTGCTAGTTTTGACAACACCGTGAAACTGTGGAATCTCAAAGGCAAACCCCTGCACACCCTGACTGGACATAGCGAACCTGTCACTAGCGTGGCCTTTAGCCCAGATGGCATGACTATCGCTACTGCTAGTTGGGACAAGACTGTGAAACTGTGGAATCTCAAAGGCAAACCCCTGCACACCCTGACTGGACATAGCGAACCTGTCACTAGCGTGGCCTTTAGCCCAGACGGCCAAACTATCGCTTCTGCTAGTTGGGACAACACCGTGAAACTGTGGAATCGAGAAGGCAAAGACCTGCATACCCTCACTGGACATAGCGCAGATGTCACTAGTCTCGCCTTTAGCCCAGATGGCATGACTATCGCTACTGCTAGTTTGGACAACACCGTGAAACTGTGGAATCTGCAAGGCAAAGTACTGCAAACCCTCACCGGACATAGCCAATATCTCATAACCGTCGCCTTTAGCCCAGACGGCCAAACTATCGCTTCTGCTAGTTGGGACAACACCGTGAAACTGTGGAATCTCAAAGGCAAACCCCTGCACACCCTGACTGGACATAGCGAACCTGTCACTAGCGTGGCCTTTAGCCGAGATGGCATGACTATCGCTTCTGCTAGTTTGGACAACACCGTGAAACTGTGGAATCTCAAAGGCAAAGACCTGCACATCCTCACTGGACATAGCGCAGATGTCACTAGCGTGGCCTTTAGCCGAGATGACCAGACTATTGCTACTGCTAGTTGGGACAAGACGGTGAAACTATGGAATCACCAAGGCAAACACCTGCACACCCTCACCGGACATAGCGATTGGGTGAATAGCGTCGTCTTTAGCCCAGATGGCATGACTATCGCTACTGCTAGTGATGACAACACGGTGAAACTGTGGAATCTCAAAGGCAAACCCCTGCACACCCTCACTGGACATAGCGATTGGGTGAATAGCGTCGTCTTTAGCCCAGATGGCATGACTATCGCTACTGCTAGTGATGACAACACGGTGAAACTGTGGAATCTCAAAGGCAAACACCTGCACACCCTCACTGGACATAGCGAACCTGTCAATAGCGTCGCCTTTAGCCGAGATGGCATGACTATCGCTTCTGCTAGTTGGGACAAGACTGTGAAACTGTGGAATCACCAAGGCAAACCCCTCCACACCCTCACCGAACACAACGCAAATGTCACTAGCGTGGCCTTTAGCCCAGATGGCATGACTATCGCTACTGCTAGTTGGGACAAGACGGTGAAACTATGGAATCACCAAGGCAAACACCTGCACACCCTCACCGGACATAGCGATTGGGTCAATAACGTGGCCTTTAGCCCAGATGGCATGACTCTTGCTTCTGCTAGTTGGGACAAGACGGTGAAACTATGGAATCACCAAGGCAAAGACCTGCACACCCTCACCGGACATAGCGATTGGGTCAATAGCGTGGTCTTTAGCCGAGATGGCAAGACTCTTGCTTCTGCTAGTGCAGACAATACTGTAATTTTATGGAATTTAGATCTAGAGGATTTAGTGGAACAGAGTTGTGATTGGCTCCATGATTACCTTGTCACTCATCAAGACGAAGAAGAATTAAGGGAAATTTGTGGTATGTAGGGGAGTCGGGAGTCGGGAGTCGGGAGTCGGGAATCGGGAAATAGGGAGCAGGGAGCAGGAAGTAGGGAGATAGGGAGATAGGGAAATGGGTATAATTATTTAGATAAATATTATATTGTAGCTTATTTTTATAGCTTATTTTAATAAATCTTTTCAAGAGTTTTTAAGTCTCCCCACACTTCCCACACTTCCCACACTTCCCACACTTCCCCCTCTCCCCACACTCCCCCTCTAGTCGTGATTCAACACTTCGGGTAATTTCCAAGACCGCCCTTGACAGTAAACATAACCATTATTAATGTATATCCCGGAAAGTGCCCTAGCTAATACCAAGAATTCCTGCTGTTCTTCCGCAGTCATATAATTTTCATTGTGTAGACTCCCTGAGGCTCGGTTTGGATCTCCTCCGGAGTCCAGATATCGCTGACGGGCCAGAGTGGAGAGTTCTACCATTCGTTGATATTGCTGTTGTTGTAATTCACTTAAGGGCTTCATAATTCGGCTAGAGGTGTAATCGGGGTAATTTCACCATTTGGTAAAAGCATAGCAAAGGGCAGAAGAAGGCTGGCAGTGCTGATGTACCAAATGCCATTGTCTTGGTCATAAACAGTATTTTCTAGTAATCCTAAGGTATCCAAAGCATTGAGAATTAGATATTGTGCTTCTGTTGGTTCCATCGCACCCGACCGAACTAATAGGGATGTTGGTGATTTTACTCCCAAAGTAAGCATTCAGCAGTCAGCTGTCAGCCATCAGCCATCAGCTATAGCGCTACGCTTAGCGTCAGAAGTTAGAAGTCAGAAGTCAAAGGTGCGCTTTCCGTAGGCGAATTAAATTCGCCACGGGTCGCACCTAAAAGTAAGCGATTACTTACGTTTCGGAGTTTAGGAATGTCCTAATCTAAATGCGTAGTGCTATATAAGTGATTAGTGATTAGTGATTAGTGATCAGCTTTTGAATAAAAGAGGTAAGCATTAGTTTAATCTGAGTCAAGTGAGAGCGTCGTTCGCACAGCGTGGCCATTCGCGTAGCGTGGCCGAAAGGCCAAGGCCAAAGCCTGTGCTAGGAACGAGGTTTATTTTAAACTGACTGCTGACTGCTGACTGCTGACTGCTGACTGCTTACCTTTCAGGTTTTGAATAAAACAAGTAAGCATTCGTTTAATAGGGAGATGGGAACTGTGGGAAGTATGGGAAGTGTGGGAAGTGTGGGAAGTGTGGGAAGTGTGGGTAGATCGGGAAATTTTTATTAGAGTAATTATACAGACATCCTATAATCCCTGCTTAGTAAGCTAGGAAAAAGTAGTTTTCCATGGTTAAGAGTATATTTAACTACATTTTTGCTCATTTTCATACTATGTCCTGATCTGTTGACAATAACCATAGCTGGTAGAATTTTATGGCTGGATTAAACACATTTTGGTAAAATAGTCAACAGTTAAGATGATCAGTGGGAATGAAATGTTAATAAACATAAACTCCCGTTACCACAGCGGTAAATTGGGGCTACTATAGTAACTTAAGTAATCATATAAACATAATCCCGGAAGGTAAACATGATACAAGCTGCTGTCAAAATGCTAATTCCTTTCGAGTCTATTATCGAAGCAATCACTACTCTGGAAATAGAAGACAAAATTAAGCTGAATCAAATCCTCGAAGAAGATATTGCTGAAGTCAAACCGCAAATTGTATTAGAAAAATTGTTACAGGAACCAGTGTCCGAAATGCACTTTGAGCAATTTGAGGAACCTTTCCAAGCACCCGAGCCTGCCAAGACTGAAACCTCAAACGTGTCTCTGATTCCCCTGTGTCCCCTGCTGCCTCTAATTCCCTTAGGTACCTCAGGGGATAACGTTGCTTGAAAAAATGCGATCGCTATCATCTCGGTGCGTTAGCTTTGCCTAACGCACCCTACTCGCTACTGCATCAAGACGAATTGCTAAAACCTTTATATAAAAAGTTTTTTCATAACTTTTTACCGATTCCCGATTCCCGATTCCTGATTCCCGTTCCCCTCCTGGGAGGGGTTAGGGGTGGGTTCCGATTCCCGATTCCCGATTCCCGATTCCCTGCCCCCAGCGCTAGAATCTCCTGAAAGATACTCCCTAACTTAACGAGGAATAATCACCCTAGAGCTATTCATCTTCAAAAATTGCCCCTAACCGCATCAAAACCCCTCTCATCTGATTAGAAATACCTCTATTTTTAGCGAACCTAGCCCCTTTCACTCTTGCCCCCCTAATGTCAGCATGACTAAAATCAGCTCCTCTGAGATTGGCACCATCTAACTCAGTAAGATTCATCTTCGCACTTCTGAGATTAGCACTCCTAAGGTCAGCATTTTCAAGGATAGCCAAACTCAAGTCAGCTCCCTGAAGATCAACTCTCCTGAGATCACTATTACTTAAGTCGCTACGAATCAGCTCGGCTTTGCGTAGGTTGGCACGAATCAGATGGACATAATTCAAATTAGCACGAATCAGGCAGACTTGGGTCATGTCTGCTAAACTTAAATCAGCACCTTTAAGATTACTTCTCCTCAGTTTCGCACCTTTGAGATTAGCTTCACTAAGCTGAGCACGGCTCAAGTTAGCATCAGATAAATCAACACACCTCAAGTCAGCCCCCCCCAGGTGGGCACGGATGAGGTTAGTGCCCTGAAGGTTAGCTCTGCTCAAAATCGCACTACCCAGATTAGCCCCCCTGAGTTTAGCCCCCTGGAGGTAAGCACCTCCCAATTTAGCCTCGCTAAGATTAACACCAGTGAGGTCAGTTTTCCTGACGTCAGCTCCCCTCAAGTCAGCACCACTGAGGTCACCATCCCTGACATTAGCACCATCTAATCGTATCCCCCTCAAGTCAGCACCACCAAGGCTTACCCCCTGGAGATTAGCATTCCTGAAGTGGCTCATGCTTAGATTCGCACGACTGAAATCAGCCCCCCTCAAGTCAGCATTACATAAGTTGGCACCTTGGAGGTTAGCCCCCCGGAAATCCGTTCCTCTGAAATCCGCTTCCATCAACCTAGCTTGGCTGAGGTCAGTGTAACTTAAGTCAGCTGCAGTGAAGTCCTCAGCCAGATTCAGCCCAACCATTGCGGTCAACTGCTCAAGATTGTCTGTTTCTGCCACTAAAACCCGCTTGATCAGGCTTAGCAGAATCGGTTGAGATTTTTCCTCACCCATATTGCAATTCCATGAGAGACAGATAGGGCTTAAGTCTAGTTACCAACAAATGTTCCACAATCAGTCTGTTTAGCACAACGGTTTTATTGCGGGTAAGGTTTGAGGACCACAACCCCTCAACTTCAGTTAGACAAATATCTCGCTGGGATACTTCAAAGATTGCTTGGATACGACAGGGTAAAGCAGTGACATTGACAGTTGCTAGCTTTACCCGATTCAGGGAACCAAATAAAACACCATTCCCCTTCTGTTCTTCAAAAATCCAGGCAGGATTTTCTGCCGAAACTTGATTGGTAATGTGGCACCAGGAAACTTGGTCAGTCTCGTGGGATGTCTTGCAGGATTCTGGTTGATATTCTAGTTGGGATGTCTCGTGGGATTGCGATTGGGTAGCTTCTGGAGTAACATTACCTCCCCCTCTTTCCCTGTTGCCATTAGGGTCTGTTGGACGGTGGTTTAGATCACAACTAGGCCCTTGTTGCTGTTGATTACCTACTGTTGCCAGTTGAATATAACCACCAAGCTCACGGAATTCATAGGGGATATTACCATGTTGGAGATGAAGACGCAGTACTCCACCTTTGAGTCCAAATTTAACACGACCTTCGAGCAACTCTTCCCACTGCTGGTTAAATTGGATGGTTAGGTATAAATTAATCTGCGGCATTTTAGAGGGTTTTTGCCAAAACTTACGTTTTTGTTTGTTTGGCGGAATCAGCATTCCTTCCAATTTCATCCCTAAGCAATCTAGGCATTTATTCTTAGGCTCAGGTGGAGGCATGTAATAGCAAAGGGAGTAGGGAGTAGGGAGTAGGGAGTAGGGAGTAGGGAGTAGGGAGCGGTGCGACCCCGCGCTTTTTAAAAGCTAAGGGTGAACGCGCACCGTAGGGAACTTACGATCAAAAACTCCCACAATTCCTACACGGATTGCTAAAGTAAATGCTATGTTAATAACCTAAGGTTAAGGCACCAGGTTTGCGAGGATCAGATGCACCTTCAAATGAATTGTTAATGTACATGATACTCTGGGTACTCCCCATAGCATTACGCACCGAAATCTTATATCCTTTATACTTCAATAACTGGATTGTATCACCATTTAAATCCTGTTCTACAAAAAGTTGATCCGGTAACCATTGATGATGTACCCGAATGGCATTAGTAGCTGTAGCAATATTGAGCTGGTGATCAATTACATTCATAATCAATTGCAAAACGGTGGTAATAATCCTACTCCCCCCTGGACTGCCAGTGACCAGATACGACTTACCATCTTTGAGCACAATTGTTGGAGTCATAGAACTCAGCATCCTTTTTTCCGGTGCTATTGCATTGAATTCTGCTCCAGTTAATCCATAAGCATTGGGTACCCCTGGCTTAGCTGAAAAATCATCCATTTCATTGTTGAGGAGAATACCCGTTCCCGGTACTGTAATTTTACTGCCATAGCTAAAGTTTAAAGTATAGGTATTAGCAACAGCATTGCCATACTTATCCATCACTGAATAATGGGTGGTATCATTGCTTTCTACCCGTTGAGTAGGATTACCAGGGGCAATTTCTGAACTGGGAGTTGCTCGATAGGGATTAATCCGTTGACGGATTCGTTCAGCATAGGTTTTAGAGGTTAATTCAGCAACAGGAACGGGAACAAAGTCAGGATCTCCTAGAAATTTAGAACGGTCAGCATAGGCTAACTTCATACTTTCCGCCATTAAATGAATGGTTTGGGCAGTATTATGTCCCAGTTTCCGAATCGGAAAGGCTTCTAAAGTATTCAACATCTGCACCAGATGGATACCCCCAGAGCTTGGAGGTGGCATAGAATAAATCTCATAGCCCCGATAAGTGCCTCGAATCGGCTCTCGAATCACGGGCTTGTAGGTAGCTAAATCCTCTTTGGTAATCAGACCACCATTGGCTTCCATGTCTGCTACGATAGCCGATGCGATCGCACCTTCATAAAAGGCTTTAGCCCCATGTTTAGCAATTAGCTTTAAACTACGGGCTAAATCGTTTTGTACTAAGATTTCCCCTACCTGATAAAGGACACCTCCTGGCTTATAAAAAATAGCCATACTCGCCTCATAAGACTGCATTCGTTTCTTAACGTCTCTCAGAGAGCGGAACAAATCTTCAGAAACTGGGAACCCTTTTTCTGCTAATTCTATAGCTGGTTGTAATGCCCGTTCTAAGGAAATAGTGCCGTATTTTTCCAGTGCCATGGTTAACCCAGCTACGGTACCAGGAACACCAACAGATAAATAACTGTATCGAGACTTTTCTGGGTCAACCTCACCATTATTGTCCAGAAACATATCACGAGTAGCAGCTAGTGGTGCTTTCTCCCGATAATCAATAGCAATGGTTTGGTTATCCTTGGCCAGATGTAAGAGCATAAAGCCACCGCCACCGAGATTCCCAGCTCGCGGTAAGGTTACCGCTAGGGTAAACCCAATGGTTACCGCAGCATCAACAGCATTGCCACCTTCTTTTAAAACCGCTAAACCAGCTTGTGAGGCATAGCGTTCTTGAGAGGAAACCATACCGTTGTTAGCAATAACGGGATGAAAGATATCTTTTCTGCTAAAGATAACTGTGTCTTGAGCAGAGGCACTGCCAGCACTAATGAAAATTAGAGTAGTGAGGCAAATGATGATGAATTTATATTTTCTGGCGATCTTGCCCATAGGATAGTTGATCGAATAGTGAGAGATTGGAAATGATTTTCCGCTTTCGGAAAGATACTATAACGGTTTCCACCAGCGCTACTAGGGAGTCGGGAGCGGTGCGACCCGTGGCGAATTTAATTCGCCTACGGAAAGCGCACCGAGGGAATCGGGGGGATTACTTTTGCCTCTTGCCTCTTGCCTCTTGCCTCTTGCCTCTTGCCTCTTGCCTATTTCCTGTTCCCTACACACAGCCGTGTATCACTAATCGAACCAAACGTTTGTATCTCAATTGACAGTAATTTTGACTGGTTAATGGTTAATCTTTAACCCCTGCAATTAATCCCGACTAAAAAAGTCGGGTATGTTTGACGGACATTTTGAGGTATGTTACTTTTGATCAAGTCTTGACTGAACGTAATTAGAGAGCGTAATTAGAGATATACCCATGAGCCAAGCCACAATTACTCCCAAAACCCAGACATCTACCGCATTTACCAAGTTGAAGTGTAAAGAGTGTGGTGCGGAGTATGAGCCCAAGGCAATGCACGTTTGTGAGGAATGCTTTGGTCCGTTGGAAGTAAAATATGACTACGATATCCTTAGACGCCATGTAACCCGGCAGAGCATTGAGGCAGGTCCGAAATCCATCTGGCGCTATCGTTCTTTCTTACCCCTTGCCACTGATAACTATATTGATGTTGGTACGGGAATGACTCCGTTAGTGAAATCGACTCGCTTGGCTAGACGCTTAGGGTTAAAAAATCTCTACATTAAAAATGATGCGGTCAACATGCCCACCCTGAGCTTCAAAGACCGGGTGGTATCAGTAGCTCTAAGTAGAGCACGGGAGTTAGGCTTCTCAACGGTATCCTGTGCTAGTACTGGAAACTTAGCGAATTCTACTGCTGCGATCGCAGCCCATGCGGGACTCGACTGCTGCGTGTTTATCCCTGCTGACCTGGAAGCGGGTAAAGTGATGGGCACTCTGATTTACAACCCCACATTAATGGCAGTCAAAGGCAACTACGACCAAGTCAACCGCCTCTGTTGTGAAGTAGCTAACAGCCACGGTTGGGGATTTGTGAACATTAACCTACGTCCCTACTATTCAGAAGGTTCTAAAACTCTGGGCTTTGAAGTGGCTGAACAACTAGGTTGGCAACTACCGGACCATGTTGTTGCTCCCTTGGCATCAGGTTCCCTATACACCAAAATCTACAAAGGCTTCCAAGAATTCGTCAAAGTCGGTCTAGTGGATGATAAATCAGTGCGCTTCAGTGGTGCTCAAGCAGAAGGTTGCTCCCCAATCGCTCAAGCTTTCAAAGAAGGACGGGACTTTATTACTCCAGTCAAGCCCAACACCATTGCTAAATCCATTGCGATTGGAAACCCAGCCGACGGCATCTATGCTCTAGAAATAGCTCATAAAACTAACGGAAACATTGAATCCGTCACTGATGCAGAAGTTATCGAAGGGATGAAGTTGCTGGCAGAAACTGAAGGAATTTTCACCGAAACCGCAGGAGGTACTACAATTGCTGTACTCAAGAAGCTGGTAGAAGCTGGTAAAATTGACCCCGATGAAACTACAGTAGCCTACATCACTGGTAATGGCTTGAAGACCCAAGAAGCAGTTCAAGGCTATGTGGGTGAACCTTTGGTAATTGAACCAAAACTAGACAATTTTGAGCAAGCATTAGAGCGGGCTAACACCCTAGACCGTCTGGAATGGCAACAAGTTTTAGTTTAAGCAGTCAGCAGTCAGCAGTCAGCAGTCAGCGGTCAGTGGTCAGCCTATTTTACTCAAAAGCACCGATCTAGTAGCGTGGTGGCACAGGCTTCTAGCCTGTGATAACCCATAAGCTGATAACTGATAGCTGATAGCTGAATGCTGATAGCTGAATGCTGATAACTGATAGCTGAATGCTGATAACTGATACGCGACACGCTGATAGCTGATGGTTTACCATTAAACCTTGAAAATTGAGAATTCAAAGCAAGATATTGATTATGGCTGTAAAAGTTTTAATTCCTACTCCTCTGCAAAAATATACCC
This sequence comes from Moorena sp. SIO1G6, assembly GCF_010672795.1. Lineage (NCBI taxonomy): Bacteria > Bacillati > Cyanobacteriota > Cyanophyceae > Coleofasciculales > Coleofasciculaceae > Moorena > Moorena sp. SIO1G6. The sequence goes on along the minus strand of NZ_JAAHFZ010000008.1, from coordinate 126,863 downwards.
AAGAGCAAGCAACAGTAGAATGTCAGGGAACGAATGTTTCTGAACTGATCGAATCTCTGGAAAGTAATTGTCCTGGAATTAAACAACGGCTGTGCGATGAGCAGGGTAAACCCCGTCGATTCTTGAATCTCTACGTGAACGGGGAAGATATCCGGTTGTTGGAAAATACAGAAACAAAACTCAACGATGGGGATGAAGTGAGTATTGTCACAGCTGTTGCTGGTGGTTAGACAGATACTCAGCAGTCAGCAGTCAGCGATCAGTAGTTGACCATTCGCCTTGGCCTTTTGGTTACGCTACGGGAATGGCTGATAGCTGACTGCTTACAAGATAGAGCAATTCTCAGCAACCTTTGAGCAATATTGCTTATCCTTTTAAGGCAATAGGCATGCTAGCAATAGGCAATAGCGATGCAGTCGCTCATGGGAGTAACCCCCTTAGGTTTGCGCTGCATCCCGATTCCCGATTCCCGATTCCCGACTCCCGACTCCCGACTCCCGACTCGTGATCGGGTAACCTGAGCTGGCAGATAAGTTAGTGATTATTTTGCGATCGCTAGGTCAGTCTGTGTACCCAGAACAGTTCAGTTTTGGAACTGGCACAACGGCAGTATGCCATAGTTGCTGAATTTCAGTATATTATAATTAGACTATTCAATCGTATATTAAAAACTTTAGCCTCTCTTGTAACTTAGTGACTAAAACTTAGTGACTAAAACTTGGTGACTAAAACTTAGTGACTAAAACTTAGTGACTGGAACTTGGTGACTAAGTTTGCGGCATCAGCCGACATTAGGAATATCTTTTTAGTATATCAGATCAGAAACTAAAACTAGAAAATAATTTTTTTTCGTTATTATCATCAGTAGGATTGGTAGTCACACCTAAGTAGTATCAGTAGCTCATAGCCATGGGCAATCCTAGAGTTGGCCAACAAAAACATCAATAATTATAAAAAACTAAATAAATTAAGTAATTAAGTAATTTGCCGCCTTATATCCATGAGACAATCCCTGACAAACTTCCCCCGACTCAAACGTGTTCTCTTCACTGGAGCGATCGCAACCACAGCAGTTTGGTCTTGGGCGACACCGATTAATGGTAGCTCTGTGGTTGTAGCATTTCAGGATAGCCCTAAAACGATTGTTGATGAAGTTTGGCAAACTGTCAATCGGGAATATGTCGATAACACCTTTAACCAAGTTGACTGGCAAGCGACTAGACATGAACTCCTGAGCAGAAACTACGCTTCAAAAGAAGAAGCCTACAAAGCGATTAGGAAAGCCCTAGAAACCTTAGAAGACCCCTACACCCGCTTTTTAGTGCCAGAACAGTTCCAAGCCTTGACAAACCAAACTGTTGGTGAACTGTCTGGTGTGGGTATTCGCATGGAAATAGAAAAGCAGACGGAGACCCCGTTAATCATTGAACCGATTGAAAATTCCCCAGCCTTTAAGGGAGGTCTTCAAGCTGGGGATAGGATTTTAGCGGTAGATAGCAAACCTACCAAAGGGTTAAGTCTCGAAGATGCCTCGAATCTAATCCGGGGTAAAGTGGGGTCATCAGTGACTCTGCGGATTGCCCGACCAGGACAGGGCATCTTTGAAATAGAACTAACTCGAGCTCAGATAGAAATCCCCTCTGTTCGTTACAGCGTCAAGCAGGAAGGGAATCTGCGAGTGGGTTATATCAGTTTAAATGAATTTAGTTCCCATGCAGCTGAACAAATGCAACGGGCAATTAGGAACCTCAATCAGCAGAAGGTGAATGCTTATGTCCTAGATCTGCGGGGGAATCCAGGCGGATTGCTTTTTTCCAGTATTGAAATTGCCCGGATGTGGATGCAAGAGGGGGAAATTGTTAGCACTATAGACCGGATCGGTGGCAAACAGGCATACACGGCTAATCGAACGGCCTTGACCAATCTGCCCTTAGCAATTCTAGTGGATGGTAACTCCGCTAGTGCTAGTGAGATTCTAACTGGTGCTCTGAAAGATAACAAACGCGCTACTGTTATCGGTTCTCGCACCTTTGGTAAAGCCGCTGTCCAGTCTGTCCATGCCTTATCCGATGGTTCGGGTTTAACGGTGACCGTCTCTCGTTACTACCTACCCAGTGGTGAAGATATTAGTTTGAAAGGAATTGTGCCCGATATTCGCCAAGAGTTGACCCTTGAGCAACGGCAACTGCTATCTAGTCAACCGGGATGGCGTGGCACTAGTAAGGATCCTCAATACGGAAGAGCGATCGCAGTTTTAAAATCCACTACTGCCTCTGGGCCTGGAACCCTCAGTCAACCTATAAACTCAGGTAGGGTTTGGTAAGCTGCGCTGGGAATCGGGAATCGGGAATCGGGAATCGGGAATCGGGAATCGGGAATCGGAAGGAGATGTAGGGTGGGCAGTGCCACAGAAAGATTAATTTGCTTGGGTACACCTAGGTATGCACTGCCCACCAACGGATGAATCACAATAGAACAGATGTAGGGTGGGCAGTGCCACAGAAAGATTAATTTGCTTGGGTACACCTAGGTATGCACTGCCCACCAACGGATGAATCACAATAGAACAGATGTAGGGTGGGCAGTGAAGATGTAGGGTGGGCAGTGCCACAGAAAGATTAATTTGCTTGGGTACACCTAGGTATGCACTGCCCACCAACGGATGAATCACAATAGAACAGATGTAGGGTGGGCAGTGCCACAGAAAGATTAATTTGTTTGGGTACACCCAGGTATGCACTGCCCACCAAGGATCAATCACGAATCCTGGGCAAATCGTGAAATGGGAAAATCGGGAAATAGCGCAGATTTTTATTAACGCTAATCTTCGGATAATAACCTTAAACCTTCTAACCTTAAACCTTCTAACCTTAAACCTTCTAACCTTAAACCTTGGCCAATAGGCCACGCTACGCGAACAACCTTCAACCTTTTAACCTTAAACCTGATAACCTTCTAACCTTAGGGTGCATCTCCTAAAAGCTGTTTGACACGGTGGTGCGTTACGGGGCGGGCTATCCAAAGCCTGGCTACGAGGCGGAAAATGAGGCCCCCCCTAACGCACCCTACGCAACTAACCTTCTAACCTTCAACCTTCTAACCTTCAACTTTCTAACCTTAAACCTTCTAACCTTCTAACTTTCTAACCTTCTAACCTTAAACCTTCTAACCTTCAACCTTTTAACCTTCTAACCTTGGCCTTTGGCCACGCTACGCGAACAACCTCAAAAAAAAATAGCCGCAGAAATACCTTCCACGGCTAGGAATTTTTAGCTATGCCTCAACTTTCGAAACCAATCCAGAAATGATCCCATAGGATTGACCAAAGGTCACGCTACGCGAACAAACCTGATACTTTGGCCAGGGGGGTTCCCCCCCCTATAACTTAATAGTTTAACCCAAATTTAAATACTTGGTCATCATCGTGATGAATTCGCCAGGAATTCCAGTCGGCTGAAGGGGGCTCCACTCCGATATTTCGGCGTAACCCCGTGCATAAAGGGTATGCATAGTGTTGTTTATTGCCCGGCGGGACCCCTTCAGAATGTGCTTAATGGGGTATTTTTTTTGGGAACGTTCCTGAGGAGTATTACTAGGAGTGATATCCTCAGGATTGTTTTGTGGATCTGGGCGAAAGTTGTCAGACATAGTTCAAAATTACTTTTGAATTTAACATTTATAATCATAACGATTATAAATGTATTTGTCAAGGGTTTTTAGATTTTTTTTTGGAGGGGTAATGGAAGAAAATTAATAATTAAGAATGTAGAATTTAGAATTAAGAATGTAGAATTAATAATTTAGTGCGTAGGGTGCGTTAGGGGCGGGCTCGCCCTAATTTTATACTTCGTAGCCAGTATTGGGATAGCCCGCCCCGTAACGCACCACCAAGTATAAGTTAGAAGTTAGAAGTTAGAAGTTAGAAGTTAGAATCGCAAACAGGGCACATAGTAAAAATGTTAGCGTTTGTTTTTTTTTGATTTAATTTACTGATAGCCTTGGAAACAGAAAAAAAAATAAACTATATCCGATAAGTTATTATAGGTATATAAAATAAATTGTGATAACTTTTTCCATTACTACCTAATCCCTGCTCCCTACTCCCTGCTCCCTACTCCCTGGATTTTTTTGTATTAGAATAAATAAAAATAGGATTTTCTGCATCTACTGGTTAAAGCTATAGAGTTAACTGGAGGCTAATTGGTGAGCGATTCGAGTAGATTGATAAAAATCTCAGGGTGGGAGGGCTCAGAAGCCAGTATGGATGTGGTGTTTGTTCACGGACTTGGAGGTGATCCCAGAGGCACGTGGCATCACCAGCATGGAATAAATGATGATAATTTTTGGCCAGTTTGGTTAGGAAAAGAGCAGCTAGGTCTTAACATCTGGTCTTTTGGATATGACGCGAAAGCAACAAAGTGGCAAAGCAATGGCAGTATGCCCCTTTTCGATCAAGCCAGTAATTTATTAGATTGGTTAAACAGCTGCGATCTCGGCAAGCGTCCATTAGTATTTATTACTCATAGTATGGGCGGGCTTTTAGTCAAAAAGATGCTTAGTAGTGCTAATAATTTTGATAACTATAAAGGGATTATTGAGCAGACTAAAGGCATAGTATTTCTGGCTACTCCCCACACTGGTGCTCATCTAGCTAATTTAATTGATAATATTGGTGTTTTCGCACGAACCACCGTAAGTGTCGAGGAACTAAAAGCTCATGACTCTCAGTTACGGGAATTAAATGAGTGGTATAGAGAAAACGTTCGGAGTCTAGAAATTGCCACCAAAGTCTATTATGAAACCCAGCCTGTAAAAGGGATTTTAGTTGTAGACGAAGATAGTGCCAACCCAGGCATTGAAGGAGTGAAGCCGGTTGCCATACCAAAGCACCATATTGACCTATGTAAACCAGGGTAAGCGCAAGAAAAAATTGCCCATAATGTGCATTGGCTGGATATCGGTTGATCGTGGCTCGAAACCCCTATAATCTCGTAGAACTTGATTCTCAATAGAGTTTAATAGTTGATAATGAACCCAGTTTTTTCTCAATAAGCTACAGCTTATTGATTCTTGCGCTTACCCTGCTATGTAAACCAGATTCTCAAAACAGTTTGGTCTATCTTGGTGTCAAGAAATTTATTGAGGAATGCCTCAAAAAAAAACAAATAACCTTAAATTCCCCGACTAACATTAGTATCAATAGTGGCACTCCCTACTTTGTCGGTAGAGACACTCAACTTGAGCAGCTCCATGAGGAACTTCAAAAGACCGATAGATTAGCCATTTGCGCCATTGCCGGAATGGGCGGTATTGGCAAAACCGAGTTAGCTTTACAATATGCTCTGAGATATCAGGATAACTACCCTGGTGGTAGGTGCTGGTTTCCAGTGCGCGGGCTAGATCTGGGGATTCAAGTTGTTAGTTTTGGGCGTACGGAATTAGGATTAACCATTCCAGATGAACTAGATTTCAACGAGCAGGTAAGATACTGCTGGAGAAATTGGCCAGAGGGAACAGCATTGATCGTGCTGGATGATGTGGCTTCTTTCAGCAATGACTACAAACAAAGAATTAAACCCTATTTACCTCCAGCTGAATCCCGCTTCAAAGTACTGGTCACCAGTCGTCAGCGTCCAGGGGCTTCTTACCGACGAATTGACTTGGATGTACTATCCCCAGAGGCAGCATTAGAATTATTGCGTTCGCGTAGCGTGGCCTACGGCCAATCGCTTGTTGGAAAAGAGCGCATTGATAAAGAACTAACCGAAGCAGAAGCCTTATGTGAATGGTTGGGTTATTTGCCTTTGGGTTTAGAGTTAGTGGGACGATATTTAGATCTACATCCGACCTTAACTATTGCTAAAGTTCAGAAACGTTTAGAGAAAAAGAAATTAGCAGCTAAGGCATTACTTGACCCCACAGAAGAAGGGGAAATGACAGCCCAGTTGGGAGTAGCAGCAGCCTTTGAGTTATCCTGGGAAGATTTGAAAGATTGTCCAGAAGTCCAGCAGTTGGGATGTCGTCTGAGTCTGTTTGCTCCTGCTCCTTTTGAGTGGTCCCTGGTAGAGAAGTGTGTTATCGAAACTGAAGATGACCGGGAAGAAGAACAAGAAGAGTTGGAGGAATTACGCGATCGCGTAGCGTGGCCTACGGCCAATCGCAGTTTACTGAAACTGAACCTGTTGCAACTGACTGAACAGCAAACCTATCAACTCCATCCACTAATTCGAGAATTTTTCCTGACCAAGCTGGCTCAATTACCAGAGGCCGATAGCTACAAGCAAAGCTTTTGTAAGACAATGGTGGCTGTTGCCAAAACAATTCCCCAGACACCAACTCGCGATCAGATTGCAGTAGTTACCCCCGCCATCCCTCATTTAGACGAAGTTGCCACAGTCCTAACTGACTGGCTCAGGGATGAAGATTTAATATTGCCTTTTGTTGGCTTAGGAATATTCTATCAAGGTCGAGGTACCTATGACCAGGCTGAACCTTGGTATGAGAAATGTTTAGACATCACCAAAAGCCGCATGGGAGAAGACCATCCCGATGTAGCAACTAGTCGAGGCTACCTGGCATTACTCTACCAAGTTCAGGGGCGTTACCATGAAGCGGAACCCCTGTTTGTCCAGGCTTTGGACATGACAAAGCAGCTGCTGGGTGAGAAGCATCCCCATGTAGCCAGTAGTCTTAACAACCTGGCATTACTCTACCAAGTTCAGGGGCGTTACCATCAAGCAGAACCCCTGTTTGTCCAGGCTTTGGACATGACAAAGCAGCTGCTGGGTCATGACCATCCCGATGTCGTCAGTAGTCTCAACAACCTGGCAGATCTCTACAAAGCTCAGGGGCGTTACCATGAAGCAGAACCCCTGTTTGTCCAGGCTTTGGACATGACAAAGCAGCTGCTGGGTCATGACCATCCCCATGTAGCCAGTATTCTCAACAATCTGGCAGATCTCTACAAAGCTCAGGGGCGTTACCATGAAGCAGAACCCCTGTTTGTCCAGGCTTTGGACATGACAAAGCAGCTGCTGGGTCATGACCATCCCCATGTAGCCAGTATTCTCAACAATCTGGCAGATCTCTACCAAGCTCAGGGGCGTTACCATGAAGCAGAACCCCTGTATGTCCAGGCTTTGGACATGAGAAAGCAGCTGCTGGGTCAAGAACATCCCGATGTAGCCAGTAGTCTCAACAACCTGGCATTACTCTACCAAGTTCAGGGGCGTTACGATGAAGCGGAACCCCTGTATGTCCAGGCTTTGGACATGAGAAAGCAGCTGCTGGGTCAAGAACATCCCGATGTAGCCAGTAGTCTCAACAACCTGGGATTACTCTACTATGCTCAGGGGCGTTACCATGAAGCGGAACCCCTGTATGTCCAGGCTTTGGATATTGCAGAACGGAAGTTAGGATCAAATCATCCTAATACTGTTACCTACCGTAATAATCTAGAAAGATTGCGGGATGATTTGTCACAGCGATCAGTATATAGAATGTAGAATTAAGAATTAAGAATTAAGAATTAAGAATTAAGAATGAACAAGGTACAATGCAAAATTTCTAAGATAGAAGGTAAAACATCTAAGATAGAAGGTATATCAGTATAAGTAAAGCTTAACACATAATATTTCTGCTCCCTTTCAAGGAAAATACTTTGTCTTAAACTATACTTCAGTTGCTATAAACTCTTCATTCTAAATTCTTCATTTAATTCAAGCTTATTTTCGGGAGGATATGATGCAAGAGTCAGTAGTTTATCAACGAATTATTCGCCAAGGATTAGAACAAGGAAAGCGCAATGAGGTTAAGTTAATTATCCGTCTACTAAACCGTCGATTAGGTCAGATAAATCCCCAATTACAAAATCAAATTGAGGAATTATCCTTTGACCAGTTGGAGGATTTAGGAGAAGCGTTGTTAGATTTTGAAACTGAGGTGGATTTGACCAATTGGTTGCACCAGTTTAGGGATAAGTAAAATTCCGTTAGGGGTGGCACTCAAAAGCAATGCCATGGGGAGCTGCTAGAGTGTGTAATGCAAAATTTAGAATGTAGAATTTAGAATGTAGAATTTAGAATTGGGAATTGGGAATTGGGAATTCAAAATAATTTAGAATGGGCAAAGGTATAATTTTTAATTCTTAATTCTTCATTCTTCATTCTTCATTCCTCATTCTTAATTCTTCATTCTTCATTCTTCATTCTAAATTCTACATTCTTCTGACCCCAATTAAGTAGACTTCAACAGCCATAGACTAAGTAAGCCCAGTCTGAAGATTTCTTTCCCTAATGGTGCTTGATCTGAACAGATGTCATGCCTGTAGTCAGCTTGAATCTGTTCCTGAGTCAAAGCCCGACTGTAAATTCGTACACCAGCCAAAAGTCCGGAGTACTGATAGTCAAGATTGCCTTGAATATCACGGAATTGCCCCAGCCGTAGGGGTCTACCAGGGGAAGGCGCTATCGGGTTGTCAGTCTGATTGGGAATCCGACGGATGTTGCCGTTAAAGTCTTGAACTTCTTCGATGTGGCTTTGGATGCCATTGATGTAGGTCTGCATGATAAACCTACCGGGAGCAACTTCACCAAAGGTTGCAGCCATATGGGTCCATTGACCACCATGGACGATATCCTCACTGACTACACCACCACTGCCGCTAGTTTCGTCTGCTTCCTTCGGTAATCCTTGGGTGACATTGTTAGGGATGATAGTCAGAATCAGATTGCGATCGGTTTGTAGAGTACTCAGAAAAAGATACCAGGAAAATGCTTTGCATATGGGCTGTGGGCAGGCTCCAAAACCAACTTCTCCATCAGGGTAAGTACCCTGGGGAGGATCGGTAAAGGCTGGGTTTGCTTTGATGTAATCAACCTTAACCCAAGTTTCCACGGTCAGGTTAGCCAGATCTGGGAAATTGGGAACCTCAACGTATTGTGCAAAGGACATTTGCGGTGATTCGCCGCTATCTGATAAGCGTCTGAGAACGTTATAGTTCAGGGATGCTGAACCAACAAACCCTGGCGGGACATCCGCTGAGGGAGCCAGAGGATGGGCATCGGGATCGTGCTGGATCATACCGTCAAAGGTTCCAGGATTAGCTGTGTTCCTGATCACTCCGTTTTCAGTTGGAGTTTCAAATAAATACTCAGCTACCAAATCTGTGGGATCGGGGGTAAACATTTCTGTTTTTCTTCTGCTTAGACTTTGGAGAAAATTTGATGTTTTCCCTTTTGTTTCTACTCAAAACAATGGGCTAACAAATCTATTGTCTCGGCTCCCTTAGATAGTGACAGTACCCTTTGAGGGTACTATTTTGTCAAAAGTCCAATATTAGTAGCAGAATTAGCGATTGTTTCTAAAAAAACCTGAGACTATAGTGCAGGCAAGATTTCCCCACTGCAATAATTTTCGGAATTATAGTGGATTGCTATAGTATTCGTTGATGCTTTTGATGCTTTACCGTAGCAGCTCTTTGGTTAGCATCGCGTTTTTAATCCTAATAACGCCAGTAAGGACGACCTTTCCAAAATACCCCTAGGATTACTCCAATCAAAGAATTCATGGAAAACCCAACTAGCCCAGGAGGGATTGGAAGTTGGGACTTGAGCAATAGACCGACGATAAGGCACAACACTAAAGCCCAGAGACTAGAGGTATTCAGGAGTAGCTGGGACTGCCAACGTTCACAAATATAAACTCCTAACACCCCAACTCCTATAGTCGCAGCGAAAAACCAGATTATTACTAGGGGTCGAGAAAATAGTAGCACCGAGACGGGACGGAAAATTTCTGATTGAGTCAAGACCCATATCAACAGGTTCTCTAGAGCAACTACCAGCACAGTGGTGAAGGCAGCTACTTTCGACAGAGCTAGCCAAGGCTGTTGCTTAAAATTATGCCAAGGGTTATTCATGTTATGCTTCCTTTGACTTGGTTGAGGATTTTAAAAAAAGCGATGCAGCGCGGTCTTGGGGGTTTCCCCCATGAGCGACTGCATCAAGAAGTGTAGCGAGCTGGAAAACCTTGTCTGGGATTGTCTGATCATGAACTTGCCAATCGTCTATCACCAGGACTATGTCGCACCTCTGCCAGACGGGCATCGCTTTCCCATGCCTAAATTTGGGAAACTCTACCAACTACTGCTACAAGAAGACATTGCCACTCCTAAACAATTCCACACTCCAGACCTTCCCCCACTAGAGTGGCTCCACCTGGTTCACACCCCCGCCTATGTTCAAGCTTACTATGAAGGTACTCTTGACCCGAAAGCTGTGCGACGCATTGGCTTACCTTGGAGTCCAGCATTAGTAAAGCGTACCTGTACTGCCGTAGGTGGCACCATTCTTACGGCTAAACTCGCCCTAAGCCAAGGGTTAGCCTGCAATACTGCTGGTGGTACCCATCATGCTTTTCCCAATTATGGTTCAGGGTTTTGTATCTTTAATGATTTAGCGATCGCATCCCGTGTTCTCCAACAACTGGGACTAGTTCAGAAAATTTTAATTGTTGACCTAGATGTCCACCAAGGAGACGGTACCGCCTTTATCTTCCAAAACGAGCACAGTGTCTTCACCTTTTCCATGCACTGTGAAGTCAATTTCCCTAGCAAGAAACAAAAAAGCGACTTAGACATTCCCCTACCAGAGGGGATGGATGATGATGCCTATCTACAAACCCTAGCCAAGTATCTTCCGGACTTACTCTCAGGATTCAAACCCAATTTAGTGCTCTACGATGCTGGAGTTGACCCCCATGTAGAAGACCACTTGGGGAAATTAGCCCTGACCGACACAGGAATCTACCGTCGGGATATGCAAGTGTTGAGTACCTGTGTAGCAGCTGGCATCCCAGTGGCTAGTGTGATTGGTGGTGGCTACGGTAATGATTTCGATGCCCTGATCTATCGCCACTCTTTACTCCACCGTGCTGCTCTTCAGGTCTATCGCCAGTGTAAGCTTTGATGGCAAACTAAAGAAGGAGGAATTATTTGGTCGTTATTGATAGGATTGATAGCTAGATAAGGTAGATACATTCCCTAGAGCTACGACCAACGCTACACCCCACTCCCAATTTACCATTCCCCATTAGAAAAAACTGTGCTGCTATCCAAAGGCTTTGAAGTAGAAATGTATACCGGCACTCCCAAAGGGGATATTGTCGGTTTTTCCGATCAGATTGTTGCATCCCTCGACGGATTTGTCCGAGAGCCAGATCAGCGCAATGTAGAATACACCACTGCTCCTTTATGTTGCTATGACCGTCTCTTATGTGCTTTAGTGCGTCCCCGACAACAGCTGCGACAGTATTTAAAAAGCTTGGGTAACTATACACTAATTCCCGGCAGTACCCTGTCCTTAGGTAAAAGCGATCGCTTTTACCGTTCTGACCCCAATAATCCTTACCATTCCTACATTGAGACCACCTACGGCACTAAGGTTGTTACTGCCAGCATCCATATCAATGTGGGCATCTCTGACCCAGAAATCCTGATGCGAGCTTGTCGTCTGGTGCGAATGGAAGCTCCACTATACCTAGCCCTGAGTGCATCTTCCCCCTTTCTGGACGGTAAAACCACTGGCTATCACTCCACCCGCTGGGGAATGTTTCCCAAAACTCCCTCTGATGTTCCTTTATTTGAAAGCCATCGTCACTTTATCCAGTGGAATGAAGAGCAACTCGTTGCTGGTACCATGTTTAATGTCCGTCATCTGTGGACCTCTGTGCGCCCCAATGGCAACCGACGGCCCTATGATCTCAACCGCCTAGAGCTGAGAATCTGTGATTTAATGGTCGATCCCATTGCCCTGTTAGCGGTTATGGCACTATTGGAAGCACGCCTGATACAACTGATTCATGATCCCAGTCTTGACCCCCTGGAGATAAGTAAAATACCTGCCAACAACCGTTCAGCTGACTTGATTGGCCTCACCGATGCCAATGAAATCGCTGCGGCTGAATCCAGTTTGGATGCGCAACTGAGGCATTGGGAGGATGGCAGACTAATTCTGGCCAGAGATTGGATTGAGGAACTTTATCAAGAGGTGTGGCCGGTAGCGAAAAAACACGGTTTTAGTTGCTTCCTCTCACCGATTAAGAAAATTCTACGGGAAGGAAACACCGCTGGCCAGTGGTTACAACTTCATTCAGTGGGTGTTGATCCTCGCCAAGTGATGATTCAAGCCATTCAATCCATGGCTGAGCAAGAGTCGCAACTAGAAGATCAATTGTGTCAGTCCCTGGTAGCCTAACTGACTAACAGCTTTGTTATTCAACTACAATTAAATAGCTAAAGTTGTCATCGCAATTTTAGGTTAGGGGGAATCCGGATTCCCCCTAACCTCGCGATGGCATTTTTTATGAATTTTTTTTAATTTTTTAGAGTTTTTGTAAAGACAACCGCCTCAATTGAATAATTTTTTTGCCAAGTGAAATGCTGTGAAATATAAGAATATCTAATATATGCTTCAACGAAAACTAATATAAGAAAAACATATATGATCTATATCACTAGGTAGAGGTTATCTGAAATACAGACAAAAATATTGACCTTAGGTATGCCTATAGTACTATGACCTAAGATATATATCCAATGCTCCTCGAACCTGAATCCCTTGAACTCATTCAAATAAATCTTTTAGGTGCCCTTGACACCCGTTCGCCCACACCCGTTCGCCCACACCCCACACCCAGTATAGCTTTAAAGCTACTTGTTACCACTTCAAATACCAATAGGCGATCGCCCATTTGTTTTCTAATCAGGGGTTTTAGACCCAGATTTGGTATGAATATAGATTAGGGTCAGACGTGTTATATCATGTCAGGATAATTACCCTTAATAAAAATCTCCCTATCTCCCGTTTATCCCTATCTCCCCATCTCCCCACACCGACCTTTCTCCCCACCCTCCCCACCCTCTCTTTAATTATGGGTATTAAACCAGACTTGATATTAAGGGTTTCATGGTAAAAGTTGTCTTAATCAACCCGCAAATTCCACCGAATACCGGCAATATTGCCCGAACTTGCGCCGCCACCACTACTCAATTGCACTTAGTGGGTCCGTTGGGTTTTGAAATTAGCGATCGCTACTTGAAACGAGCAGGACTAGATTATTGGCCCTATGTAGATCTTAAATATCATGATTCCTTTGATGCATTTGTCAGCTATCACCAGAAGCAAGAGGGGCGATGGATTGGCTTTACCAAGAGAGGAACATACAACTATATTAAGTTTCAGTTTCAGCCCAAGGACTGGTTATTGTTTGGCTGCGAAACCACAGGTTTGCCTCCCCATGTGTTAGAGGCTTGTCAGGCTAAAGTCTTTATCCCCATGACCCAGCCAGGAGTGCGCAGCTTAAATCTCTCCGTCAGTGCTGCCCTTGGCTTATTTGAGGCCAGGCGTCAGTTGGGTTACTTGGAATAGGTGTTTTCTGTGTTAATAATTAGGACTTACTAAGTTGACTTGGTTTCGGTATTGTATAATTTGTATAAATTTTTGATATAGATTTCTTTTGTATAGATTTACTTGTATAGATTTTTCTTATAGATTTAGTTGTATCGATTTAGTTGTATCGATTTAGGTTTAAGCCTTAACCGTTTGAGTTTTAATTTGACCTTAAACCTAGATTATATCACTAATAAAATCAGCTGTCAATAGAAATATCGAAAGCGACTTTAGTCGCTGTTTGCCTTCTCCTACTCTTGCCGGACTACGATAGAAAAATTACATGGGGAGCAGCTGATCACCCCACTCAAAAAATACTTATCCCCCTTCAGGGGTTTAAACACTATAGCTAGAGTTCAAATACCTAATTTACCCTCTACTGATGGTGTAAATAGGAAATGTCTGTAGAAATGTGTAATTTTTGTGAAAAACAATCCCTCTGCTGGGAATTCCCTAGGTGATCAATCAATAGACATCTCCAAAAATTAACCTCAAACCCTTGCACTGCCTGGGTCAAAACCGAGTTTCTGGAGATGTCTAATAACTAGATTTTTAGATTTGGTTAAACTGTGTAAAAACGTTTTGTCGCACAAGTCGGTTTTAATCAGGGAAAGACGTCAAAACAAGCATCTTTGGGTAGAATCAAGGACTGTCAGCCTACAGCTGACCGGACGCACCTTGGTTGAATGAGTTAGTGTGTGTAGAATTACTCACCAAAAATTCAGCTATCTAGAAGACTGAAATTACTTAAGACATATAAGAAATTTCTATCATAAACAGTAGGATTACCGAGAAATCACCGATAGATTTTGCTGATATCAAATGGGGAGTGATCAGTATACCAAACCAACTATCAGTAGAGAAAAGGAGGATTTGAAGGATTTTGTGAGCACACCATCAACTAGCAACCCACCAGGATTAAGATCCGGGTTGATACAGGATTATACGGTTGTTGTCTTACCCAAAATTCGCGTAGAGTTCAGCTGTAACCAGTCAGTTGCTTCGAGATTACCATCGCTGTTTTTATGGCGCTCAAACAGAATAATCAGCAAATATGCTCGATTTTATTGGGTTACTGAGGGTGGTTTCCCGGAGAAGGCCTGATTAGCCAGTTACTTTATATGCATATATATGCAGCATATGCAGCAATCCTTAACGGCAGCCGTGGTCAATCCCGACAAGATCTCTGCTATGGGATGTTGTCCACCTAGTTGTCTAAGGATAATTACTTATCAATGGCTTCAAGGTGTATCTAGCTATTGCCGTCAAGGAATAAATTTTTTAGTAGTCATGTGAGCTTGTCTAAATCAAAGAAGCACGGTAATCTTTGCTAAGTCTGCCAAATAGATGTGATTTGGATCACACTTTAGAAGTGAGTCACATCATTGACTGGTAAAAAATAAATCAGGAACTGTTAAGCGCTCGTCAAACACCAGGAGGACGTTTTTGAAAGGAACACTTACTGATAAGGTCAATCATGTTCCGACCTGTGCAGCAGAGTCATCGGATTCGTCATCGAAACTACCTGCAAGTAATCATGCGGTCGGTGCAGTAATTCCCCTTGAGGTGAACCGTAAGGCTCGTACCTCAGCAGCCATGATTGGATTGGCGATTTCCATGGGGGCATCTGGGTTACTATTACCTCAACAGGGTGATGAAGCAATGGCATTCGAGCCAGTTGCTCCTGAGCCAAGTGGGACGAATCTACCAGCAGCCGAATTTAAGGTTACCGCTGTTTCAAGCCCCTCATTGCTAAACCAGGCTAAGGAGGGACAAGGGGGTGTGGCATCAAAGCCAGCCTCACCCCCAGAACTTGCGATTCGGCAAAGCCGTTCGCGTTCGCGCAGCGTCGCCTACGGCGAAAGCGTGGCCTACGGCCTCCGCTACGGGAACGGGAATTTTAACAAGCTCAAAACCGATGACACTCTCCCAGTAGCCAGGAAGTCTACCATTGGTGAGGTTAAGGGTACTGATGTCAAAGCCTCATCTAAGTCTGAGGGTGTAGAGCCAAAACAGTTGCTAGCATCTGCACCAGTATCAAAATCGGGTAACCTGTCAACGGATGCATCACAAGCTGTTTCCGACAAGACCAATAATCTTTTAAAAGCTAGACAAGACCTAGCCCTCAAGCGCCTCCAAAAACATCGAAACCGTCTGAGCAAAAGTCTGGTTCAGTTGAGGTCCGAGGAGTTTAACAAGTCTTATGAACTGGCATCAGCGACCCTTGGTTCTAGCCCACACACTTTACCCCCTGCAGTGCTAAAACCTGAGGGTTCAGTAACACAAACATCGCAGCCCATTGTTACGGTACCTACAGCTCCGGCGACGCTCCCACAGCCAAGGCCGAAAGTTGCTGTATCACCAGCCTTAACCCAATCAACTAGATCTGAGCCACTACCGGTGGTCATTCCAGTACCGACTCCAGAAACAACTGTCATATCGGCAGTCAAACCATCAGTTTTCAAGGTCAGTACTCCAAGAATTGCATCGGCTACAACCAAGGTAACTACAGAGCAACTAAATGTACCACAGCCAGTGGTGGTGGGAACTAGGCTGTCATCTACTGGTAACTCTTTTCACCAGGTCAAAGCTGGTGAAACCCTCGATTCTATTGCCCGTAGTTATGGTTTATCCCGCTCAGAGCTAGTCTTAGCCAATCAGCTAGATAATCCTCACCTAATTGAAATTAATCAACAGCTGAAAATTCCTCAAGTTGGGACATTCGATCAGCAACAGTCGTCAGTAACTTTGCTATCTAGCAACAGCCCGAAATCTGAACCTTGGAAGCCAGCAATAGGGCGACCATTGGATTTAGAAACAACTATCTCTGTTAAGACTTCTACTAGTCGAGATCAAGTCACATCCGTATCTATAGAGGAAAAACCTAAAGTAAAACCGGTAACTGAGACCATTCTGGCTCAATCGACCTCAGACAGTGGTCTGCTAGCTCAAGCTACTTCCTCGATTGAAAATCAGCCTCTAGAGTCTATTAACTCTCAGCGCAACTCCTATGTTGAAAAATTAAGGGCTGATATTCTCAAGATGCGAGAAGAAATCCGGGACAATAAAACCAGCCCAGAGGAAAGCAAACCAATCAACCTAGGAACTCCTACTAACGAGCCAGTTGCTGATCCCTCAGACAAGGAGTCTAAATCTGTCGAGATCACTCCCCAGTGGAATCCTGAGAATAATCAAGCAACCGGTGCGAAAGAGTCGGAATTATTATTACCGCAGCCACCGAAAGCTCCACAGGTTCCTATTGCTATTCCAAGACCTCAGCCACCCCGGAAAACTCGACGCAGTTCTATTGCCATTCCTGTGCCTCCACCTGAGGTATCACAACCCCGAAGAATAGCTGTAGCTCCTGCCCCACCGCAACGATTTAACCCAATGATCCGCATACCGGTAGGAAAACCTGTTTCGCCAGGAGTGCCACCTCTGTCTACACCAGATATGTACTTGCCAGATAGCCCTAACCGCTTTAACGGATATATCTGGCCAAGTAATGGTGTGATTACCTCAGGTTATGGTCGGCGTTGGGGACGGATGCACAAGGGCATTGATATTGCAGCTCCGATTGGGACACCAATTATGGCAGCAGCCCCTGGTGTTGTAGTCAGTGCTGGTTGGAATTCAGGTGGCTACGGTAAATTGGTGGAAATCAAGCATCCTGATGGTAGTCTGACCCTTTATGCCCACAACAGCCGAATTTTTGTGCGTCGTGGACAACAGGTTGGCCAAGGTCAACGAATTGCCGCTATGGGTAGCACAGGTTATAGCACTGGTCCTCACTTACACTTTGAGGTACATCCCAGAGGTCGGGGAGCTGCAAATCCGATCGCCTATTTGCCTAGAAGACGGTAATAGAGTGATTTCAAGGGAAGTATCCCAATCAGGCAAAATTACTAGGTTGAAGGAGGAGACAGAGGAAAAGGGTAAGGTAAGCAACAGGGAAGTTTCCTACTCTTCCTCAACTTCTCTGACAATATTTATGAGAAATCCCAACACTGAAAACTCCGCCACAAAGCGAGCCCAGATCAAAGTGACTAGCGCGCTTTTAGCCTAAAAAAACACAAGAGCAAAAAGTTGACACTTATCTAGCGCTATAGTATAGTTTAAGTATAGGGTACAGGCTGAAAAACTGAACGCGCCCCGCGTGGCCTTTGGCCTTGGCGCAACCGGAAGAGAGATCCGCCACTGCATGACCTAAAAGTAGTAATGCCCAGAGGGCTTGAAGTTACCGTAAGTAGAGGGTCGCCTTTATAGTCGGTAGGTTATGCAGCATAGGGAAAAGGTTTTGTAGTAAGGCGACCCTCTACTAAGGTTTCGTCTCTGGGAAAGTCCTCTTTAAAAACCCAATCGTCAATTAGACGTTGGCGTGTGAACCCAGGAAAATCACAACTTGAGAAAAAATACGGTACGGTGGGGCACACCGAAACCAGGTGAAAAGGAAGGAAACGGACTTTTATCGGCACTTCCTGACAAGTAGCCAAACGCGATCGCGAGAATTGCCCGCTGGGTCTACTGTGAACTAAACTAAATTCTTGGTCTTGACGGGTTTTTGGTTTAGGTACTGCCTACTTTTTGGCGGCGTCAAAGATTAGGACACAGTGGTTTAAGGCAGCTCATTGATCTGGGAATCGCCGTTCTTTCAAGACGGCGAGTGTCAATAAAGAAATTATTGGCATTGATATGTTATAGTAGATAAGGATTGAAGAAAAGGCTCAGTAGCTCAGTGGTTAGAGCAAGGGACTCATAAGCCCGAGGTCGCAGGTTCAAATCCCGCCTGAGCCATAACTAATTAATTAGTCAACTGGATTGATCAAGAGAACCCTGGTAGTGTTCTCGGATTTCATTAATCGAAAACAAAGCTTGAAACATTAGGCCAGCGGACTTATAAAGCTCGGCTCCGCCTTGGAGCCGGTCAACCAGGGCTATTACCAGCTCTACCTGGTAACCGGCTTCCTTAAGGCGATCCACGGCTTTCATGGCTGATTGCCCAGTAGTCACCACATCTTCTAATACCACTACTTTGGCTCCTGTGGGCAAACTAGGACCTTCAATGTATGCCCTGGTTCCATGACCTTTTGGCTGTTTGCGGATAATTAGACCAGGGATAGGGCAGTTTTCTAAGGCAGAAACAATGCTAACCGCACTCACGATGGGATCTGCACCCAGAGTTAAGCCAGCAACAGCTTGAGTATCAGCAGGTAGCATTGAGAATAGCAAACGTCCTATTGCCAATGCTCCTTGAGGATGAAGGGTGACCTGTTTACCATTGATGTAATAAGAGCTACGCTGCCCCGACGAAAGCACAAAATCACCCTCTTGGTAAGCCAGTTTACAAAACAAATCCAGCAGAAAAGGTCGCAGGAGAGGTAAATCCTTTGGGGTAGACAGGGCTTGGAATTGGTTGTTCATGAAACTTACTACTACTAGTGGCGGTTGATTTGGATTATGCGGTATTCTTTCACAGTCAGCCGTCAGCCGTCAGCCGTCAGCTAAAAGCTCACGCTACTTGAGGTGCCGTCAGCTTATTTTATTCAAAAGCTGTTCGGTGTAGCGTGGGCTATGGGCATAAACTGTTCGGTGTACAGTGGCACAGGCTTCGAGGCTGGGACCCATAAGCTGATAGCTGATAGCTCATAGCTGATAGCTGATAGCTGATAGCTGATAGCTGATAGCTGATAGCTGATAGCTCATAGCTGATAGCTGATAGCTCATAGCTGATAGCTGATAGCTCATAGCTCATAGCTGACAGCTAAATGCTTACTTTTCACCGACTGGGGTACTTTACCCTTAATATCGGATACTATTGAGGAAAACTACGGGTGATTGCGATGCAAATGCGTTGGGAAAAGCTGTTTAGCGTTTTAGTTATAGCAGCCACTGCTAGTCTAGGAGCAGGTGGTGCCATAGCAGAAACTAATTCGGAGGACTTGGAGCTAATTCCTCTATTAACATTACCTGAGGCTTTTGAAAACGCTTTTTTTGATGACTCTGGGAACTTTTTTGAAAACAGGAGCATCAAGAGTCAAATCGATACAATTTTCGGCTCTGGATGGCCACCTGCGTTTCCAGAACTGGCACTTGAGCGCGATGCTCAGCGTGTGAGTAATCTTTATCGGGATTTACTAAAGCAGCAGGTAGAGAGTGGCCCTGTTATTCGTACTCTGGATTTACCAAACCCCTACAATACTTCCCTACGGTTGCTAGAGCAATCGAGTGATATACCAATCCAAGTGGAAAACCAAGAATTTTTCTTGGCACCGCAGCCCATACTACAGCTGCGCAGATGAGTATGGGGCAGATCAGTATGGGGTGATAGTAGTAGCTGACCGCAAGTGTTAAATCCAGGGTGCAGGAGTTGAACCTGCCTAGGGCAAATTATGAGTTTGCTGCCTCAACCGCTCGGCCAACCCTGGGTTATCCTTTTCTATTATGGTAGCCTGAATCGGGTTATTGCAACACCACTAACTAGAAATTCCCGATTTATCCGATAATTCACAGAACATAAGATAATCTAGCTGTATAGCAGGACTATAATACAGCACGGAACCAGCGGTAATTCGGAATAACGTTAATCACGCTATGAAATTCAACACAACTGTAGCGCTAACCATAGTTCTACTGACAATGATGTTAGGTGCAGGTGTCGTGAGTGCCTTTTGGGGATTCTCTATCGGTCACGAAGCCCTCAAAGGAGTTACTCAACCGGATACTAACCCTAAGAAAAAGTTGACAGGGAATAAGGGGTCTTCTTCTGGGAAAGAAGGGGTCTTGATTGTGAGCGAGAAGGATATCTTGGTTAACGTTCACGCCCACATACACAATAAGGGTAAAAATCCTCCGGCTAAGAAAAACAGCCAGAAAACTAAGCAAATTAGTTGGTCTAAGCCAGCTCAGAAGGAGTCATCGTCTGGTGTATTGACTAAAGAGGCATCCTTCACTCGGAAAAACCCTAAGCTAAATTTGCCGGTTAAAAGTCAGGATAAGGGAGTCACCCTAGCGGTAAATTCTGCCAGTGTGCAGGAGGGTTCTTTAATGTTGGATGTCAGCTTGAAGAATCAGAGTTCTAATCCAGTCAGGTTTCTGTACAGCTTTTTGAATGTTACCGATGATCGCGGTCGTGCCTTAAGCGCAATTACGGAAGGCTTACCAGGAGAATTACCGGCTAATGGCAAGGAATTTTCTGGAACAGTGAGCATACCGACAGCTTTACTAGAGAACTCCGAAAAGCTTTCCCTGACACTGACCGATTATCCCGATCAAAAACTACAGTTGAAAATGTCTCAGATTCCTGTAGTTAGATAACGAAGCAAGTCGAGGGAATGGTTGTTAAGGATAAAACGTTGACGCTATGCTAAAAGCCTATGTTGAGAGCAAGCAACTAAGCCAGTTTCGCCAGCCAGTATCAGAAATTCCCTTGACTGGCACTCTTGAACTAGCTCAAGGAAATGCTAGTCATACAACTGAAAACCCCATAATACAACTGATAAGTTTTTGATGGTAAGCGATAAATCGATACCAAGCTGCCCTAGGTCTAGGAAGATACATCAGAAGGCAACCGTAACCAGCAAAAAATGAAAATTATTTGCTTTTACCTTTCACCTTTTCTATGGTTGCCAACCTAATGGTTTTTCTAACAGTGGATGCTTCTATTAGCCTCTCTGAGGGAGAGGTTTTGCTGGGATTGTTATCAGTGCTACTACTGATAGCGATCAATGCTTTTTTTGTTACGGCTGAGTTTTCCATGGTGGCCGTGCGGCGATCGCGGATTAGCCAATTAGTAGATGCGGGTGACGTGCAAGCAAAGACCGTTCAGGCTTTGCAACAGAGCATTGACCGATTACTATCTACAACTCAGTTAGGGATTACCCTCTCGAGCCTTGCTCTGGGATGGATTGGGGAGACTACCATGGCAACCTTGGTAGCAGCTGGGATAGCCAAGCTACCAATAACGCCAGCTCTAACTCCAGTTATTACCCATTCCCTAGCAATCCTGGTGGCATTTTTCCTGATTGCGTATCTACAAATTGTTTTGGGGGAACTTTGCCCCAAATCCCTGGCTTTACTTTACTCAGAACAACTAGCACGGTTTCTTGGACCACCCAGTCTGGTAATTGCCAGGTTTTTTAATCCTTTTATCCAGATTTTGAACCAATCTACCCGCTGGCTCCTGAGGCTGGTGGGTGTTCAATATTCTGGTCAAGGTTGGTATAGCCGTGTAACACCGGAAGAGTTGCAGCTGATTATTACCACTGAACGGGAGTCTATCGGACTGGAAGCAGAAGAGAGAAAACTACTGAAAAATGTGTTTGAGTTTGGGGAGGTAACAGCCGCAGAGGTAATGGTTCCCCGCACCAGTCTTGTGGCTATTTCCCATGCAGCAACCTTCGATATTTTGTTAGAGGAAGTTGCTAAGACTAGTCACTCTCGCTATCCTGTGATTGGGGCATCCCTAGATGACATTCGTGGCATTATCGACTTCAAAAAAATGGCTAAACCTTTATCTAAAGGGAAGCTAGGACTTCAGACACCGATTAAATCCTGGATTTGTCCAGCTAAGTTTGTCCCAGAAACTACCCCATTGAGTGAATTACTGCCGATGATGCAGCGATCGCATTTGGCAATGGTGATGGTGGTGGATGAGTTTGGAGGTACGGCTGGATTAGTCACCCTCAAGGATTTAATTGCTGAAATTATTGGTGATGGACCTGAATCTGACATAAGCGAGGACTTGACTGTACAAATTCTCGACGAGTATACCTTCCTGGTGCAAGCTCAGATGAATATGGAAGAAGTCAACGAACTTTTGGATTTAAACCTACCAGTAATTGATGACTATCATACTTTGGGAGGTTTTTTGCTGGACAAGTTTCAGAAAATTCCTGTACCCGGTGAAACCTTAAATTATGACAATCTAGAATTGACCGTTGTGTCTGCTTCTGGACCGCGCCTAAACCAAATTCGCATAAGCCGCCAGCAGCCACAAGGTAAGAATTCAGTAGATGTTTCCGATTCTGAACAAATGCCGATAATTCCCAGAAAGGATGATGTTTCCTTTGACAATGGAGGGCTTTGATAGTTTTGGTGAATTTTATTTGATTAGCTCTGGATAAAACCAATAGAAAAGAATGGCGCGAGGAGATCAAATTTACGTATTCCAAAAGTTTCTTAACCTTGAGGGGGTTTACCAACATCATGGTATTGACTGTGGAGATGGTAGTGTTATCCACTACCGCAAAAATACTGAAACAATTGAGCGTACTTCTCTGGCTACCTTTGCTCTAGGTGAAACAAAAATTTATGTCAGGCAGTACTCAGTTTGTTTAATTCCAGATGTTGTGATTCGTCGAGCAGAAAGTCGATTAGGGGAAAGACAATATAATCTAATTTTTAATAACTGTGAACACTTTGCTAATTGGTGCAAGACTGGCAAAAGTGAGAGCCAGCAAGTCAAGGATTTTATTCCGGTAATTAGTAATATGAAAATCGAGGGTTTGTACGAAGCTATAAAACAAGCACTTCAGGGAGCAAAGCAAGACGATACAACCCAGTTACTTAACCAAGCATTATCTGATCTCAGGGTGGTTTGGGATGAGATTCAACCTAAGTATAAACAGGAACTTAAAGAAATCAATGTCTGGCAGCAAGTGGCAATTCAAGCTCTTAAAAACAATAGAGAAGACTTAGCCCGTGCGGCTTTGATGCGGAAGCGGAACTATGAGAAAAGCGCGACGGACAAGAAAGCTAAATTAGACCAGTTAGCGAAGATGACAGAAACATTGATTCGCAACCGTATGAACTGGCAACAAACCTAGTGGGTTGGTTAAGTAATCAGAAAGCTACTTTGAGCGGTCAGCTATCAGCTATCAGCTATCAGCTAATAGCTATCAGCTATCAGCTCTCAGTAATCAGCTTTTGAATAAAATAAACTCACGGCTGACGGCTGACGGCTGACCACTGACGGCTGACGGCTGACGGCTGACGGCTGACGGCTGAATGCTTACGTATAGATGATGGGAGGATAGGCAGATATAACTATATATTTGCTTATATACTTACTTTTAGTTGTAAAGATCCAAAAAACTGAATGGAACGTGGTTTACTATGGTTACCTCTGCTAGCAGCATTTTGCTGGCTTGCCTGGTCAGGCTGGAATGAATACCAAAAGATTGAAGCTTATCGCCGCTGGGCTGAACAGTTTGAACGGGCAAAGTATGATATATATGCGGTGCTTGGTCAAAACGGCAGTGACCTGACTTGGGGTAAACCCACTAGAAATAAACCAGTAAATCTAGAAACCTTTTCCCTCAAAGACGTTAAATCAATCAACTTGCTAGTTGATAATCAAGTGGTTGACTTAGAGCAACCACCGGATAAAGGTCGTGCGATCGCATTAGAATTTCAATTCCTCAAACCCATAGATCCAGTCAAAATTCCCTTTACAGAAATTCCTTTGGCAGTGGAGTGGGGAAAATATCTCCAGTCATTCACGCTTAGCGCTGGGTGAAGGCAATAGAGAATAGGCAACTTCGGCTGCTGGACATTGGGTAGCACCCTCCGCCATTGATCCCAGGTTACCCTTACAGGTTAGACCTGGGGATTCTCGTCAGTCAAGCTAAAAACTGCACCAACTGCTCTAACTTCAACCAAGGGGCACCGCTAGCCATAACATCCTTTGCCAGAGCAATCCCTGCTGTGTAGTCTTCGAGAGGTATAACACCAGCGACTTGAAGGGCTAATGAGGCATTTAACGCCACCACATCCTGCTGGGCTGGTGTTCCTTTACCTTGCAAAACATTCCGTAAAATTGCCCCATTTTCCGCTACATCACCGCCTCGTAGGGACTCAGTAGGGGCAGGAGTTAGACCGAGATGTTCCGGATTCAGACTCAAAAGTCGCACCTCACCCCCCGATAGCAGTGCCAAGTCAGTTTGATCGGCTAATCCCGCCTCATCTAATTTTTCCCTACCATGGAGAACTATTGCGTTGGGAGTACCCATCAAACACAACGATCGCGCTAGAGTCTCTACAAACTTGGGAGCATAAACACCGATTACCTGACCGGTGGGACGCAGGGGATTGACCAATGGTCCTAACAAGTTAAACACTGTCCGTACTTTTAGGGTTTGCCGTAACGGTGCCACTGCTTTCATGGCTGGATGCCAACCCCGAGCAAACAGAAAGGTTACCCCTACCTCATCCAGGGCTGCCTGAATCTTGTCTGGTGCTGCTGATAAATTTACTCCTAGGGCTTCGAGTACATCAGCCGAACCCACCTTACTGGAGGTCGAACGATTACCATGCTTAGCCACCAGCACTCCAGCCGCCGCCACCACAAAGGCTACTGCGGTAGAGATATTAAAGGTAGACGCGCCATCCCCACCGGTACCACAGGTATCAATGACGGGTTGGTTGTGTTCAATGGTTGTCTTCTGCAAAGACTGGGATTGTAGCACCTGAGCCATCCCTGCCAATTCGGTAGCCGACACCCCTTTAGCCTGGATAGCTGCCAAAAGTGCGCCAGATAACACAGTGGGAATTTCTTCATTCAACCATCCCTGCATCAGTTGTGATGCCTGGTCACTGGATAACGATTGCCCATCCAACAACTGTTGCAACAAACTGGGCCAGTTAGAAGAGGTTTTAACCATTATTTATAGAAGCAGAGTATTTTATCTAGAAATGCGATCGCAATCACTATTCAATCACTATTTCCGATCAATCTCTAACTAACAACGCTACAGCATAAGCGGCAATTCCCTCTTCACGTCCCACCGGACCCAACTTTTCATTAGTGGTTGCCTTAATGCCAATTTGGTCAGGCTTCAGGTCTAGGACTACACTTAAGCGATCGCGCATGGTCTTAATATGAGGCTTAAGCTTAGGACGCTCCGCCACCACCACCGAATCAATATTGCCAATCCGCCAGCCATGGGATTGGATCAACTGATTCACCTGACTCAACAATACCAAACTATCCGCACCCGCCCATTTTTCGTCAGTTGGGGGGAAATAATGACCAATATCGCCCAAACTCAAGGCTCCCAGCATGGCGTCCATGATGGCGTGAGTCAGGACATCGGCATCACTATGACCGACTAATCCCAATTCATGAGGAATGTCTACACCTCCGATAATCAGACGGCGACCTTTGCCCAATTGATGGATATCGTAACCGTTGCCAATCCGAATAGTCATTTTTTCCACTGAATCCCACGTTAACAGAGCAAGCGATCGAATTTTACCTGCTATCTAAGGCTGCTGCCAAATTCTCTAAATTAGTGAGAATATACCGAGGTTTTTGGTCTGGTTTACCTATATCTTTTCGTCCTCTTAATATTAAGTTTTATTTCGAGATTGGAAATTTATGGAACCTACAGTGTATTTACGGATATCTAGAGAACAAATATCCCAAATATATTACGAGGTTCAACAATGAAAAAAATCGGTTCTACTACTCTACTCATGTTCGCTACACTCTCGGGACTTCTGTTGTTTCCTTCTGAAGTGAAAGCGGATGAGATCAGATACTGTTACAGTGTCCCTCGTTACTACGTTGAGCAGGATGCAGCTAACCATCGTGAAGCTTACGATGATGGTTATCAGGAGGGGCGACGTGATGCCAGCAGGGGTATAGCTTATGAAGAGCGCACCGCAGGGGGCGAGTTTAGTCGTGGCTATCGTCATGGATATTACGGTCGCCGCTACAGAGGTCAACGGCGTCGGGTTCCAGACCGCCGTAAGTACTACAACACCAGGGAGTGTCGTACCTACAACTATAACGATAAGGAGAATATGAAAGATGTTTTGGGCAGGATTTTGCAGCAATTTGAAAGGGATATACGTGCGGATATGAACTGGGACAACAACTCTCAAAGGTACGAGCAAAGGTACGAAGAGAGAAGCCAGGACAGATACTATCAAAGATATCAAAGATAGTTGTTCATGCAACTATTTCCATAACCCAGTCACTATGGTGCTACTACTACCTTATGAAAGCTTTGGGGAGTTGGTTGTGGTACACAATACGTGATTTTCGCTCCCGTTAGCTTTACCAGACCGTAGCCAAACCACTACATCTTTACCACTACCCATTCTTGATTTAATTGCGCTTTGAGTTATTTCAGGAAATTGCGATCGCTAAAAACCGGCAATAACTAGTTCTAGGCTTAGTTCAATAGACAACTGCGGCGAAGTCTACTCCTGAGACGTTTTATCAGCAGAACGTGGTTTAAGCAGAAATATTTCTATCCCATCAATGGGTTTCTCTCGGGTTTTAATCTGAAATTGCTCTTTAACAACAGACCGAAATAGCTTCGACGACTTGACATAAACTAGCCATAAACGAGATTGGGTTGAAGGTAAACTGCTAATCCAACCTTCTATCGCTTGCTGATCGTTTTTTCTAACCGATGGCGGGAGTACATCCTTAATCTCAATACTTGCAGAGCCATGATAGTAATGATTCAATGCCACAGGTATTCTCTGACCAATGGACCAAACAATCACATCACCCGGTTGTTCTTTGGTCGCAATGGTTTCTACTAAACCACGCCAATTTTCTCGATCGAGCACGGTATAGTAACGCTTTAGCCCACCACCAACAGCAATGGCATAGATCAGCGCTATCACCAAGGCACCAATACGCCATCGATGCCAAATGCCGATCCCAGCGGCTGCTAAAAGAATAAATAGGTATGGAGCTGCTAAGAGTAGGTAACGATTGACCCAAAGAGAACGAGAGACTTGGGACACTGAAAAGAACAGAACTAAGGGTAAAAACGCCCAAGCCGCAATCCAACCCAGCTTAGCTGAGCGTGGTTTGTTGAATAGCACAACACCCAGCAAGCAGGTCAACATGACAGAGTAGGCATTGTAAAACCAGTAGATGGCATTGGAATTGGCTCGACCAAAGGGCCAAGCTGTCAAGCGACCTGGCTGCATGATCACATCCAGTACACCAGGACTAGTGCGTCCACCGAGATCACGAACTGATGTACCGGGTACTTTTACACCTCCCATAAATTTGGCGCTCTTAGTTACTAGTGGAAACACCCATGGCAGCCATAAAATACCAATCAGTAACAGTCCGACCCCGAAACGGAACAAAACACGAGGTTGATTGCGATACTTCCAGCCAAACACAACGATGTCTGGGAGCAGCAGCGCTACGTTAAGGGGTGTGCTGATAATTGCCAAGAATCGCAGAGCAGCCCATCCTAATAGTAAGGGAGTAGTTGGACGTTCTAGGGCGTGGGTTAAGATCAGTGTGCCAGCAACACCAAAGAATGTACTCGGTGCGTACATCCGGACTTCTTGGGCATGATGGATAAACAGGGGTGAGAGGGCAACGATTAGGGCAGCAATTAAGCCAGTGGACTCTCCCATTAAGCGCCGACCAAGCCGATAGGTAACAAAAACAGTACCAATACTAAACACAACGCACAATACCCGCAGCCAAGTATCACTACTGCTAACTATCATCCAGACTTGTAGGAGGATGTGATAGAGGGGGCGTGTATCACTAAAGACTCGGTCTAGGTGCTTGGCACGATGAATACTAATGAGTTCATCAACCCATAGGCTTTCTGTACCAAGTTGATAGAGGTACAATCCAGTCGCTAATAGTAAGATTAAGGTAATGGGCATCCATTGTCGGAACCAATTTCCTCCCTCTAGGAGCGCTGCTGTTTTGTGGTTGTTGGCGTTCATGCTCTCTAATAATCAAAGCCCTAGAGCTTAGACTGATGTTGATTCGTTTTTGATATCAGTAGGATTTGAAGAATCAGTAGAATTGAGAGAATTGGGTATGACCAGAAATAGATGCATTAAATCATTCTGTCTATAAAAGTTCTCGTTAGTAAATTCTTGGTGTGTTTCCAGCTGGAAATGTTCTTTGAAAACAGTGCGAAACTTTTGTTCGTCAAAACCTGTGCCGCATAGTAGCCAGAGCCGCGAGGGAATAGGTGGCAAGTTATTAAGTGCTTCCTCTACGACTGGCTTTTTGACTCGATCAGAAGGACAAAGTTTCCTGAGGGAATAGATCGGGGCATCTCCACTATAGTAATGACCCAGCGCTGAGGTCATTTTTCGCGAACCTATGGATAACACGATGGTATCACCAGGTTTTTCACCAATGCTAATCGTTTGCGCTACATTTCGCCAATCTTGGCGATCCTGCACGGTGTAATAGCGTATTAGCCCACTGCTAACGGTAATGGTATAGATAATTGCTACTGCGATCGCAAAAATCCGTTTCCAACGCCACAATCCCATCAAGCCAGCGGCCAGAATAATCAAAATGTATGGGGATAAAAACAGTATGTAACGGTCTATCCATAATCGCTTAGAAACTAAAAAAATCATCCCTGATGGTATAAACGCCCAAGCAGCAATCAAACACAGGCGTGGTTTGTGGTTTTTGTGGATTAAGGCAATACCGACCAAGCCAGCTAATAGTATACTGTAGGCTTGATAAAACAAGCTACTCAGCTTCGATGTGGAAGGAAACGGAAAGGCAGTAAAGTTCTTTAACTTACGTAAAACATCCACAAAACTGGGAAATGAGTGTCGAGTAGCCGATGGATCAATTTTGGCGATCAGATTAAGGGCATTGCTTAGGAAGGGAAGGGTTGCAGAAACTAGGGTGAACAAAGACGGTAACCACAACAGGATCACCAGCAACAGCCATTTGCCGAAAGCTAATAATGTAGCCCGTTGCTTGCGAAACCGAAACCATACCAACCAGATGTCAGCGAAGAGCAGGGTGGCATTGAGTGGCGCAGTTAGGGTTACCAACAGTCGTAGGCTAGCCCACCAAGCCATTGAGGTGGTAGTAGGATTCTCAAGAGCATTCACTAGCGCTATGGTACCACCTAGACCGAGACAAGTGCCTAGGGTGTACATACGAACCATTTGGGCAAAATTGATGAACAGGGGCGATAGAGCCAAGAGGAGGGCAGCAATCAAGCCCGTTGGCTTTCCCCCTACACGACGACCAAGCTGGTAAGTTAGAAATACACTGCCCAATCCAAACAAGACAGACAACCCCCGCAACCAAGCATCGCTGGTGCCAAACTGCATCCACAGCCACAGGAGGATGTAATACACTGGGCGCATTAGACCCAGATGGCCTGGTAAGCCTTTGGCATCATTAACACTGTAGAGTTCATCCACCCACAGGCTCTCTGTGCCGAGTTGATAGAAATACAACCCAGCCGCCAATAGCAAAATTAAGGCGATGGGAATCGATTGCCAAAGCCAATCTGCTTGGATTGAGGTTTCTGTCGAATTAAGTTTTTCTGCTTTCATGCACCTGACCAACCTTATCTAGAATCAGTAATTAAGAACCACCGTGATCAGACCAGGGTTCATCATGGCTGGGGAAAGATGGTTTATCGCCATCAACAAAGAACAATTAACCTCTTGCCAAACTAAATTGGAACACACGGCCATGTTACTTATCAGCCTTTTTTGAGACATTTATGAAAAAGATCTATTATTGTCTCCATCACCTGATCACCTGATCACCCCATCACCCTTGGCCTCTATCTTGCCAATGGTTTTCTGCCGTCAGTTTTCCCAAACCCATACCATGCAAGTCCTAGCAAGGGTGTAAGTACTACGATTTCCCAAAGTATTCCCAAGACGTTGGTAATACTCAGGATGGTGCGCACCATACCCAATTCTGGATTAAAATAATCAAATCGGGCAAAGATGGTAATGGGTGAAATAAAATACTCTAGGGAAAAAGGCCAGAGTGCCTGGACTCCGAAAGGTGCTGTTGGGTCAGCTACTAGCATATCCAAGATGATATGGCTGCCATAAACTAGAGCTGCCCAAATTCCCCACCGGAGCCGATTTAACCTCCAACGCCCCACTAGCCAAGCAACGAAGATGCCAATTACGGCGGCTACTATCAAGCTGTGGGTGGCCTGACGGTGAAAAGCTCCTGGATTTCCCAGCAGCAGCAATCCAGGCAGAATGTCTATGTCTGGCAAATTCGTTAGCAATACTGAACCTAACAACAGCCGAGTTTCCTGATGCCAAGCTATATGAGGGCGTGCCAGAACAAATCCACAAATACCGGCAAATGTGTGTCCTACTGGTGATGGCATTTGATTAATTGGTAATTGGTAATTGGTAATTGGTAATTGGTAATTTATATTTGGTAATTGGTAATTTATATTTGGTAATTGGTAATTGGTAATTTATATTTGGTAATTGGTAATTTATATTTGGTAATTGGTAATTTATATTTGGTAATTGGTAATTACTATGACTATTGTTTATTGATCACCATTACAGCTGATTACCTGATCATCCGATTACCTGATCACGACCTTACCTGAGCTGAGTTAATCGCCTTTACTTGCGCAAAGCATACACAATTCCCCCCAGCAGCCCCTGAATGATCACGATTCCGTAAGCCAGCCAAGCAAAGGCAATGGCTTCGGGTCTGGCAAGATTATAGTCGTAAGCCCCAAAAAAGAAGACAAACGCATTTTCACGGATACCAATGGCGTTGATCGATACAGGCAACACCATGATCAAGGAGACTAGGGGAATGATGACAAAGAAACTAAGAAGGGGAACCGGTAAATCCAGGGCCTTTGCAATTAGGTAATAATGACCGATGACACTGATTTGCACCATCAGTGATAACCCCATAGACATAGCCAAGGCATGTTTGCGGTTACCAAAGGCAAGGAAAGCTTTAATAATATTCAATACCTTGTTTTTTATGGGGTGCCAAAAGGGTAGTTTTATCTTGCTAATAAAGCTTGAAATCTTCTGAGAGGGTATGAAAATCATCGAGAGTATCAGCATAATTACTGCCGTACCTAGCATCACCCACAGGTTAAGTAATGGTAACTGGGCGATCAATGTCTGAGAGAAAAACAGCGCCCCGAGGCCAAACAGCATCAAACCCAGTAAACCGAGGAAACGATCCAAAAACACAGTGGCTAGTGCGACTGACTTGCTCGTTCCCAACCGCCAGGCATCATAAGCCCTAACAGCATCCCCACCAATGGTGGAGGGCAAAAAATTACTGAAGAATATGCTGACCATGTAGGACTTATACAAGTAAGGGATGGTAGCTTTCACATTCTGAGCTAAAAGCAGTACTCGCCACCGATGAGCTCTGATGTAGTAACTGGCTAAGTAGACCACAAACGCTGCCATTAACAGAGGAATGTTGGCAGAACTCACAGCTAGGAAAATGTCGGGCAGATTGGTCTTGCGCAACGCCCAAGACAGTAGCGCTATGGAAACGCCGCATTTAATGATCGTAAGAATCAATTTTTTCCTAGCAGCTAACTTTTTTTCCATGGTTTTTAAGTTTATGGACTGTAGTAGTTCCAAGTCATCTTACTGCGGCGGTAGTGGTTTTGAATCCATAGCCGTGGGCGATCAAGATTGGGATTTGGTTCGGGGTTGCTGTAGATGTCCAGCTGATTCCCATTGAGAACCATCAATTCTTCCCGCCAATCCCCAGACACATCAGCAACGTAAAGTCGATCTGCCTGTTCTTTGAACCGATGGAGAAATTTCCCACTCAGGCCATCAAAAATCCCGACGTCTCCTGATTTATGGCGCTCTTTGACAGCCACTAATTGCCTCGACTCTCCTGTCCAATCAATCGGGAAGATCACCTCTACACCTTTGTCTGTCCATCCCTTGGGAGCAACATCATCCATTTGATAGTCAGCAATCAGTTGACCTTGGGCATCAAAGACAAAGGGTTTCTGGTGTTTCGGGTAACGGCTGCGGCACCACACTTCTAATCCCGGTCGTTGGGGGTCAAAATCACCAATGGCAGCATTTTGTGGTTCTTGATGCTTGTAGTGGGTTTTCCAAATGACGCGATCGCGGTTATAAAGGAAAACCCGATTGCCACCGTTCTCTTCCAGAGCTACTACCTCTAATCCTGGGATGTCTGGACGCACATCAGCCACAAACAGGGAGTCAATATGACCTTTTACTGGAATTCGCACCAGTAGCTCTCCTAATGGTGATATTATTGTCCCACCCAAAACCTCATCTTTGCCATCTCCGTCGAGATCTGCCACCCGTGCCCCATTGTGAGCATTGGCAAGGAAATCATCTCGAGTCCACAAAGGTTCAAGGTTTTCACCTTTGAGTAGGTTGTCTAGGGGATAGGCTGCTAGATAACGACCCCTACGGTATCCTTCAGCATTAGTGGCCTGAAGTAGTAAATCGCGATCGCCTTTACCCCGGAAATTGGCTACTACTAAGTGCTCCCAACGTTCTGTACCTGGTGGAGATTCTATTGTTATACTTCCCTTGCTCTGTCCGTTGTCACCTTGGATAATATGAATAGTATTGTCTTTGGTTAAAAACAAGACCTCCGTCTTCTGATCCCCATCCACGTCAGCTGCTTGGACACCCGACCCATGCAATCCAGGTAGTCCCTGGTACTCAGATTTTCCAGTTACCTGGAGGTTGATCTCCCTACCCCAGAGCTTTTGCCCAGAATGACTGTAAACTGCGATCTGACCGGGCTTGGTAATAATAAAGTCTTTCTTGCCATCATCATCTACATCCGCCGTAATCAAACCACCTGATCTATCGTCTTCAGCAGGTAAATCTAATTGGATAGTCTGAGGATTGATGGTGGAATAGGGTAAATCAACGCCCTTGCTATTCCATTTTGCTGCACATCCCCAGTTGAATGCACTACAAACGCTCAAAAACAAGGCTATTTTAGAGGTAACATGCTGGAAACCCATTTTGGGCGATTGCTTTGACATTTCCCTATTTTATCAAACTATTCTCTCTCAAACTATTCTCAAAGTAGCCATCAAACGTAGCCATCAAAAAGACTATTTATAACTAATCTTTAGACTGTTTACTGTAACTCCTCTCAATCTCCTTAGATAATTCTCTTGCTGTTGAATTTTCGAACCTGACTAAGGGATAAAGCAAACCACCAATCCCAGCATCAATAAATGTCTTTAATCGCATCAACAAGGTTGTCGAAATTGCTACAGCAGGGTTGACACCAAAAAGACCGAGAGTAAAAGTATAGGCAAATTCCGTTAAGCCAATACCACCAATAGAAAATGGTAGATTCATGATGAACATGATCACAGGAACCGCCACTAGGGTGCTTATAAAGTTAATTTCAGCATTAAATGTCAAGGCGCTAACCCAGACATTGATTACAGACAAAAAATAAAAAATTAACGAGTTGACTAACGCCCATACAAGCGCTCCTGAATCATCCTTGTAAAGCAGTACAGCATTGCGAAATTTTTCAATCTTACTAAATATTTTTTTGAAAATAGGCAGTCGTTCTCCAAAAATTTTCTGGGAGAGATTGAAGGGACGATCATCAACAATTAACCAGCATATAAAGCCTAATCCAAGGATACCAATACTAAGGGAAATTGTGAGCCAAGGGATATTAAAGACCTGCAAGTTAACGATTACTGCAATTAGTGCCAGCATCACTAGGGTCGCTAAACCGCTGAAACGTTCTACAAATACGACAGCTGCAGCATCAGCATAACGTCCTGTGTAACGCCCTAGCTCATGTATTCTAATCACATCTCCGCCGATGCTGCTGGGTAGGATTAGACTAAAGAACTTACCAATTACGTAGTAAGCATAGAGCCGCCATAGACCGACTGAAAGTCCACAAGAGCGAGAGAGAAAGTACCACTTGACTGAGCTGGCAAAATCAAGTATCGGTAAGATCACAATTGATGCCAACAGAAAATTCAGTTTGGTATGGGCAAAGGTATCAAATAAGTTCCGCCATCCTTGAAGCGTTAACAATCCTGCTTTGTGAAAAACATAAACTAGCAGAGCGGTTGTTACCGCAATTCTCAAGAAGCGAAGTATCGAGCTTTTTCCCATTTAACCCTCATTTGTTCTATCAATCTTTCTACCCTCTGACCAGCATCTAGTTAAGACTTAACTAAGACTATAATTAAGGTTGGCATACCACTTCTGTCTTGGGACGGATAATGTAGGAATCTACCACGTTGCGCAGCTCAGCTTCTGTGTAGGCTTCATTCCAGCCAAGTTCACGAGCCATCAGTTGAGCACATAGGCGAAGGGGCTCGTCACCTAGATAGCCTGCAGAGCCGAGATCAGTCCGCCGAAAAACAACATCGACCAATTTCTCAGCCATCTCTTCACGAACCCCGTGTATAACTTCCGCTTGGATGACATCGCTGTTTGGTAGTACTTGTGCCCATGCCGGATTTTCGTCTAAGTAACGTAATATGTGCTGATAAGCTGAACCGTACTTTCGCACAAGATTGCGCACTACCTCAGGACTCAACTGATCTGACTCTTGCTCAATGGCCTGATTCATGAACAAATCAAGATATTCAATATCTCCACCCCACAAAGGAGTATTCTTTGTACGTGGTAATGGTGATACTTGTCCGAGCTTCCGAAAGACCAGATCTATTGTTTTTTGAGCCACATCACGGGAGGTTGTGTATTTGACACCAACCACACTAACAAGACCTTCAAGACCATCTTCCGTGGCATGATCCAAAATGCGGTAATGCTTCATAGGTGCCGCTGAACCTTCTCGATCCGCTGGTATGATACCCCACAACACATGATGTACATCTTCACGGCGCAGCTTTCCTTCGGGATAACCCTCGTTAATCAGCTCAATATAGGTTTGAATTTCTTCCTCAGAGATTGAAACACGTTCGGGATCATCCTCGCAGGGCAAGTGCAAAGACCCCACCAATGAATAACCACGCCACGGAATTGCAAAGGCAAGACTTGACTTTTTATTGACTATAGCCTGGGGATCGCGGTACATCGGTTTGATGGGGAATACTACCGCATGATCTTTAGTAAGCGGACGTGTAATGAAACTAAAGGCTTTGGAAGCATGAAGATCGTAGTCCTTGAATTGTTCTCTAGAAAGATTCAAGGTTTTTACAATCCACGGACCGCAAGCGTTTAATACTGTTTTTGCACGAACTTTAATTGTTTGTCCACTAATTAAATCTTTAGCTTCGACACCGACAACAACATTGTCAGATTGAATAAATTCCACAACTTCGACATAATTAGCTATTTCTGCACCGCGCTCAGAGGCAGATAAAAGATACGACAGCAATAATCGCTCAGTATTGTGGATTTGTCCTTCATACCAAATCGCACCACCGGTAAGCTGATCGGGATCTAAGCTGGACCACATCTTCAAGACTTCTTGCTTGGAAAGAATTTGGCAGTTGGGTATGCATCGAGCTGAATCCTTAACCCGCCTTTGATCCCTACTCAATAGATCATAGATGGCAAAATACAGGGTCATGGTTTCTAATCCTTTGATGCCGTGCCCGTAAATTGGCAAGAGGTAAGGCTGCACATCTATCAAGTGGGGGGCGATCTGCATGAGTGTAGCACGTTCGCTAATGGATTCTCTCATCCGCTTAAAGTCAGCGTGCTGTAAATATCTAACCCCACTGTGAGCAATTTTGGCACTATTAGAAGAAGTAGCTCCTCCAAAATCCGCCCGTTCCAGGAGGGCAACTTTAAGACCACGAAGCGTAGCGTCCCAGGCAGATGCAGCGCCGTTGATTCCACCACCAACAATCAGGAGGTCGTATTCTTGTTGTGCTAATTTTTGAATGTTTCGCTTCATGTTAAACCTTAAAATATAGTGATTTTAATAAAAAATAGTTACTTCAAGTTCTGTTGGTTAATGGATCAGGTCTGAAGCTATCTAAAAGACAACAAACTTTTATGAGCAAACTTGTTCTCTTACTTTGGCAGGAACACCCATGGCCACTACACCAGCGGGAAGATCCTTAGTCACTACTGCTCCTGCCCCTACTACAGTGCGATCGCCAATGGATAGACCATCCAAAACCACAGCTTTAGTACCCAACCAACAGCCCTCCCCAATTAAGGTTGGTCCGTTCGTATAGCTACTTTGCTCTGCTAAGGGGACTTCGGACTTGTAATCATATCTACCGCCGCTCAAGATACAGTTGTATGCTGCTATCATTGTCCCTTTGCCAATTTTCACTAGACATTTGGAGTAGATTTGGCAATTGGCTCCAATATTGACCTGAGGTTGGATTTCAATATCCCCATCTTTGCAATAGATAATGGAATTGCGACCAACAAACACCCCATCCCCAAGGGAAATGCCTGAATTCGACTGCCCTTTGGCATCCAATACGCAGTTGTCGTCAATAATCACATTCTCACCAATCCGAATTTTGTGGGGATGACGGAGGGTTACCCCCCGTCCAAAGACCACCTTCGACCCCACCTCTCCCAAAATCAGGGGATAAAACTTGCTCCGCAGATAGAGCCCTAATGCTCCAGGCAAGTTCATCAAAAAGAAGGTAATTATTTCATACTTTAGGAAGCTCAGCAGTTCGGTCTTCCCCACGACCAATGCTGCATACTGTTGCCAGCGGGGAATTTTACCCTTACTGACTTCCTTAACCTTGAAATTACCCTGTTCCATCTCAATGAAATCCTGATTTTTAGCAACAACTGATTACAGCAAAATACTCTTTATTTACTACATTCGAGTAGCATCAAACCAGTAAACACTTTGTTATGATCCATAAATTTATTAACGGTCGTGATTTCACCAACAAGTTGTAATTCAGCTTCTGCTACCAGAGCCTTCATTTCTTTAGTGGTATAGTATTTAACGTGGCTTTTTTCAAAGTATCGCCGCCCCCGGTCTTGCAGCCAGATGGGAAAGGAGACATCTCTGGCTGAATCTAAAATTACAATCGAACCATCGTCTTTCAGAACTCGCTTCATCTCTGATAAAGCACGGACGGGGTTTTGATAATGATGAATAGAAAAGGTACAGATAATCGAGCTAAAGGATTGATCTTGATAGGGTATTTCCTCAGAATTAGCAACCTGGAACTCTATAGTTTGATTTTGCCCATTCCGAGTTTGAGCTAGGGCATTCTCGATCATCTTTGGAGAGATGTCGATGCCACAGGCTTTACCTGATTTGAGCTGTTTGGCAGCTTCCCTAACAGCCCAACCAGTACCGCAACCTACGTCCAAAAAGCTATCTCTTTCTGGAAGTTTTAGCTTGGACATGGCCATGGATTGGTAAAATGTGAACCAAGAGGAAATCCGGTCTTCACTGTATGAATTCGCCCACTCATCAAAACGGGCTGCTGCCTGCTGGCTATGACTGTTCATGTTTAATTTCTCTTTAATTTGTCCAAATTTGGTAAGTTACGCACACTGAAAGGTTTCTGCTACTTTCAAATGATGCCCTTTTCCCGATACCATTTAGCTGTTCGTACTAATCCGGTTGGAAGATCTACTTTAGGTTGGTAACCGAGATCCTGCTTAGCCTTTTCAATACTGAAGGCACGATTCTGCCGGAACCAATCGACCCGTCGCCGAAACAGAGGGGGATCGACTCCTGGGAAAGGCTTGTACACCATCTCGGTGGCAAAGGCAACTGTCCAAAGGGGCCAGAAGGGCAGATGGATCAGGTTTAGTTTAAGGTCAAGGGCTTTTGCGATCGCAGTAACCAAGTCATTGAGACTATGGTAGTTTTCATCAGCGATCAGGTATACCTCCCCGTTGCCTTTATCTGAATCCGCAGCCAGTTCAAAAGCATCGACTAGATTATCGATATACAAGGGGTGGTAATGAGACAGACCATCGCCAAACATTAAGAAGCGTCCCTTATTCACCCGCTTGAACAGGATTGAAAACCGTTCCGGATCCCCGGGTCCGTAGATAGCGGCAGGTCTAAGGCTTACCACCTTTAACCCCTTCTCTACGAATTCAGGAATGATTTTTTCCCCTTCATATTTGGTGTATTGATAGTAATCCGCAGGGGCAATGGGCGCATCTTCACCAGCCGGTGTTTGCTTCACATCTCCGTGAACCCCACAGGTGCTACAGTATACAAACTTCTGCACCCCATACTTTAGAGCAGCCTCCAATAGGTAGCGTGTTCCCTCCACATTCACATTCCAGTACACTGACTGGGGAAGGTTTACCTGGCGAAATGCTGCTGCTAAGTGGTGAACCACATCACAACCTTGGGTCACCTTGTCTACAATATCGCGGTCAGCAACGCTACCCAGGTGAATTTCTGCTCCTAGTTCCTTGAGTTGATCAAAAAACAGACCTGGTTTATTGTCAAGGACAACAAGATCATGACCTTTTTGTATTAGGCGGCGTGTCAGATGGCTACCTGTAAAACCTGTGCCCCCTGTTACTAATATTCTCACGGTGTTCCTCCAATCAATCTACTTTAAAATGGTCAATTGTTAGTTTGGTGTGGGTATTTCCTTTTTATCGCTCATTTTGCGAATGCTCATCAGGTTTTATTGAGCTTCAAAATCACTGGTGATCCAAATACATAGGTTAGTCCTGATAGTTTTAATAATTGTTCCATAACTGATGACAGTAATGGAGATTTTAAAGCCCGATGAAGTACCATAGGCACAAAGAATTGGGGATAGCGCTCAGCTTTGCTCAGACCAATAGATTTTAAAAATTCTAGAAGTTCATGTTCCTTATAACAGACAAACTCTCGTGTATTTCCTTCCAACCCTTTCTTGAACTTAAATAGATAGGGGGCAATAGCATTTACGCTCCTCACTGTAGGATAGTCTAGGATGACGGCTTGCTTTGCTACTCGATTTAGTTCTGTTAAAAAAGACTGCCATTGAGTGACATGAGCCAGGAATCGATAGCTGATCACAACATCAAAAGCTCCGTCTGGGTAAGGCAGATCCAAAACATTGCCCACCTTGAAGGAACAAAGATTAGCATCAAGAAAATTCTGAATCCTCCCTTTACAGACATCTGCACTACCAAGCACAGTGAGTTGATAACCATTTTGAATCAGAGCCCCGGTGAGTTGACCATGTCCTCCTCCCACATCAAGGATGGTGGCTTTAGGATAAGGAGTCAGCATTTTCAAGGTTGCGTCTTCCTGGACTTTCAGTAGCCAAGCCCCAATTTCTCCGGCAAAACGGGAGGCATAATCATCAGAAGATGTTTCGATATCGGCTGTTTCGGTAAAATCACCTGTAGAAACCACTGTTAAATTCCTTTAGTCATTTGTTTATTTTTAATTGCTATTTTTTCTAGACCGAATTGCTAATTGGTTACGAATAAATCGCCAGGGGTTTTCTAGAGAACCATACCCCTGAATAGGTGTCAGGGGATTGAGTAGCATTTCCTTGATATCTTTTCCTGGTTCTTCATTACTCAAGGAACCCTGGATAGTAAATCCAAAACTTCCAGGACGACAAGATTCAGAAGCCAAAGGAAGTGGATCGCTTCCTGGTAATATCCGCCATCCTTTTTTCTCTGCTTGTTTGAACAAAACTGGTCGTGACCAGAATACAGGACGTCCACCATTGTCTCCTAGAAAAAGCTTGGGAAAATTATTGTCTTCCAAGAGCTTATTTAATAGTTTTCCCCGATTTCCGAGCCATTTACCAACTCCCCAGGGAAGTATAGGGATTCCCCCAGCGGCAAGGATTGCTTTAATGGTTACGTCTAAGGGTAAACCATCTTCAAGGTTTTGGTCAGTGATCAACGCTAATACTTCCAGGTTTTCCGCTGTCACAATTTGGCGACCAGCAATTAAGAACATTCCTTGCCCTAAGGCGTTACAGGTATATAAGGATAAATCTTCCTGGGTACGGTGGAACATCCAAGGTTTTCCCTGGCTTACCCTAGACTGATTATTGTTTTGAGCTAAATCAGCTAACTTTTTATACCATTTTTGATGCTCTATTTCTGTCAACAATAATACAGCCTGAAAATTTTCTCTATCACCTGCTTGACCAGAAAATCGCTGAAAATTTACCCAAGCTGAGGTCAGCAGTTGATCGATATCAAAACAGTCATGAAGGTGAACGTGACCATCAATCAGGATTAATTGATGCTTTTGAGCGGTAGCTACCATGGATTTCTCTTAGAACTTCCCTGATTTCCATAAACTGGTGCTGTTTCAAGCGGATTCAGCTAAAATCTTGCACTAAAACCTCAAAGGATCTTCTGGGCTAAACTCACTGGACCGTTAAGGGTGTCAATTCCAATACTTTTCTCCTGACTTAATACACCTCCAACATTAAAAATGTGATTAACCTTGTCTAACTCTAGCTCTATTTGTGACTGACTCCATCCTAATTCTGCCCCCATCACCTCAGCACAGGTTCTGAGCGCCTCGTTTCCGGGATGACCAGCACTACCCAGTTCTGTCCGCCGGAACACCACATCACCTAATGTTTGAGCCATTTCCTCAACAACCCCATACAAGACTTCAGCTTTGAATACAGCTAAATCATCAGTAGGTGTACAGGAGTGATCTGATCCTCGCTCCAAATATAGCAGTACATCTTGATAGGCACTACCGTAGTTATACACGAGGCGGCGCATTACCTCCTGCCCCAGTCCATAGGGTTGCTTAAGGATTTCCGTCTGCAAAAACACTTCAAATTGTTCGATGTGTCCACCGTAAATTGGTGTAACTGATGACAGGGAGTTGGGAGGCTTTTGGCCCCATGACCGAAATACCTGGTCAACGACTTTCTCAGCCACATCTCTGGCAGTGGTATATTTCACCCCAACCACTGAGATCAATCCTGGCAATTCTTCTTTGACATGATCGAAGAGTTGATAGTGTTTAGCCAGTTGTGGCTCTCCGGTCTCAGTAATGCCAGTTCTAGGAAGCAAGCCACCATGGACGAAAGCTACATCTGCTTGGTTGAGTTTAACCGATGGCCATGCTTGGTTGATGTCATCGAGTAGCTGTTGAATATCCTGTTCAGTAATATTGAGGTTATCCGGGTCTTGATCCCAAACAGCATATGATGTTCCTACCAGGGATTTACCACGCCAGGGCGCAATAAATAGTAAGCGAGACCCCTTGTTAACTATGGCATCGGAGTCACGATAGGGGTTATGAGTGGAAATACCCACAGCATAGGTTTGGCAGAGGGGACGGCGAATCACCAGGTTCATGGCTTTGGCCAGGGGAACTCTGGGTTGCGGCTGGGGTTGCGGCTGGGGTTGCGGCTGGGGTTGCGGCTGGGGTTGGTTTAGTAAACTTAACACCCGATTTATCCATGGTCCGCTGGTGTTGACCACAGTCTTGGCGCAGATGTCGAATTGATTCCCACTTAACACATCTTGCCCCTGAATACCCGTGACCCGATTTCCAGCTTGAAGAAATCCAGTCACTTCGACGTAGTTAGCCACCACTGCGCCAGCTTGCTCAGCTGAGCGTAGAAAAGAGAGGGTCAACCGTTCAGAGTTGTAGACCTGAGCATCATAAAAGACTGCTGCTCCAGTTAGCCCCTGGTGGGGAATTCCTGGAAGCAGCTGCTGACACTCTTGCTTAGAGATGACCCGACCATTGGATATGTGTTTTTGGGGATCGAGTTGGCGATTGCGATCGCAACTGATCAGGTCATTGATAGCAAGTGCCACAGATAGCACTTCTTTTCCCTTCATCCCATGGCCGTAGGTGGGAATCAACACTGGTAATGGATGAACTAAGTGAGGCGCAATCCGCATTAAACTGGTGCGTTCATGAATGGATTCACGCATCCGTTTAAGGTCAGCATGCTGGAGATACCGTAATCCCCCGTGGATGGTCTTCAAACTGTTAGCAGAGGTAGCCCCACCGAAATCAGCTTTTTCCACCAACGCCACTGACAATCCCCTGAGGCTTGCTTCCCAAGCTACGCAAGCTCCATAGATCCCACCACCGATCACTACTAGGTCGTAAGAGTTTCTGGCTAACTCTACTAGGTTCCTTCTCATCAGTTGTCTGGTTACGCTATATGCTCTACTAACTCGTGATGTAGCCAATCATAAAGACTGTTTAATTTTTCCCGAAAAGCCGCATAAGTATGCCTTTTCTCAATCAATTTATTGCCAGCACTGCCAAGCCTCAGTCGTAGCTTTTCATCAGTGATCAGATCAAGCATTCCCTCTGCGAAAGCTTTGGCATCTGGGCTTCTCAGCAGAGCAACGTGATTGTCTAGCAACTGGGTATGGGTTGCTAAATCTGTGGCTAACAAGACTTTGCCACTATCGAGATAGGAGTAGAGTTTCATCGGGGTATTTTTACCCTTAATTCTCGGAGAGACTAAAATATCAGCTTGCTCCAGATAGATAGCCAGATGCTCAACTGGTTTCGGTCCTAAAAAATGGACATGTTGTTGCATCCCAAGACAGTGAGCCTTATTCGTGTATTTCCGAATGTCGTCCGCTTCTCCACCGATAATGACTAAGTTAGCCTGATCAGTCTGCTCAAGGGTCAACGCGAAGCTGTCTAGAAGTAGGTCAATCCCCTGATAAGTCTCCAGATTGCCCACATACATCAGGAGGACATTATGGATTCCTAGCTCACGTCTGAGATTACTATACATAGTACTATACATAGTTACACCAATGTTGAATCTTGAAGTTGAATCTTGAAGTTGAATCTTGAAACTGTTGAATATTTCAGCAAAATTTTACACAAACCTGCACATTTTTACTCTAATTATCTTTCCTTACAAAATAAAACGTATTATTAGGGCATCACAACAATATGTTCTGTTCATTATTAACAATAATTCTTAAATCTATTTAACTAAAATTATAAAGTCTGTAGGTTTTAAATAGTTATTCTAACTTTAAAGACTTTTTAGGAATTTGTTAAAGATTAGAGTTAAGCAACGATATATCTGGAATAACTACAGTTTTTCTGGGCTTGTACTTTTGAATATCTGCTGCCAAAGCATCGCAAACTGAAACCACAACTTTGGCATTCTTCACAGCCAGTCCTTCAAAAAAGTTGAATAGTGACGAAAAAATCTGTAGCAAAGGATACTTTTCAATCATTTGTTGGGCTAGAGATGAATCCATGTCATAGATATAGGGAATCTTACACAGGATTTTGAGCCCTAAACCGATAAAGACTGATTCCTCTCCAGCATGAACCAAATCGTAGCGTTTCTTAGTCACTAGGCGAATTACAGCAAGCAACATGAAAAAATCACAGACGATTTTCTTCCAGGAGAAGCCTGGTCGTATATTGCGAACCCAAGGAAGCTTAGGGGTTCGGTATACCGTGATATTTTCATACTTGATGTCACGCCCTTCAGGATAAGTCACGACATCAACTTGGTCTCCCCGTTCAGAAAGCACCTTCAAAACCAGGTTGACTGCGATGGGTGTGCCACGATTCTGATAAAACGGATGAGGAGCGAGTAATAGAATGTTCATCCTACTGACATTTCGTTCATCATAGGAGACTGGTTGATTCTCCCAGACAGTCAATTCATCCCTCCTGCTTTTGACCTCAAGCCGATCAGTTTTGCTCTTTAAATACACGTTGATCTCCCCCTATCTTCAAAGCACCCTGAGCCAGAGCGCACCATTTATAAGCCACATTGATTGAAACTTCACTATTGCTCAGTAATTTTCCGGTAGAGCTTAAAAGAATTTTACAATAACCAGTGGTTAATTTCAGCTATGACTA
The DNA here is from genome assembly GCF_010672795.1 of Moorena sp. SIO1G6. NCBI lineage: Bacteria > Bacillati > Cyanobacteriota > Cyanophyceae > Coleofasciculales > Coleofasciculaceae > Moorena > Moorena sp. SIO1G6. The sequence goes on along the minus strand of NZ_JAAHFZ010000008.1, from coordinate 82,901 downwards.
ACAGCCTTCACTGAGCTAGAATGTATGACTCAATGGTAAACACCGATACAAATGGATTAAATAATGCTTTAACTAGAAACTAAAACTGCTCCTAATTTATTCCCTGAGTATGAACCCTACTGCCCAACTAAGTGTTATGCAGAACTGGTTTAAAGGGATAAAAATCTATTTTAATTAGAACCTAAATAAATTCTCCAAATCAACTAGTAATCTGGAGCTTAATGAAATCTTGATGAGAAACTTCATATAATCTTTACAAATTTCAAATCTTCAAGAAATCGCCTTGGTTGGTGGCTAAGCTAATATGCATTTAAATTTGAGTAGGAGCCACTTGTGCAAAAGCTGGTCTAGCATCTGAGCATCTGAGCATCTCCCCAGGGTGCATCTCAATGCATGCAATTAGGCAAAAATTCGGGCGAAAATTCCCACACTTCCCACACTTCCCGCGCCCGAGCCCCACACTCCCGACACTCCCCACACTTTCCTTGTTTTTTACAAATATGAGATGCACCCTCTCCCCATCTCCCCATCTCCCTATCTCCCCAAAGCACCCCCATTCACAATTTAAATGGGTGAATGGGGGCTGATGATACTTTGGTTAGCCACTAACCAACTTGATTTCCAATTGATATCACTAAGGTTGTTCAACATTAGAGGACACCACTTCTCTGACCCGATAAATCGGTCTTCCCTGAGATTCGTGGTAAGTACGCATCAGTAGTTCTCCGAGTAGACCAAGACTAAACAGTTGTACACCAGTCGAGATCAAGAGTACTGCCAAGATTAGTAAAGGCCGATCCCCGATATCTTCATTCAGACCTAGCTTGAGAATGGTCAGATAAGCCCCAATGATTATGCCCGTGCCTAGGGAACTCAGACCTAGTAATCCAAATACATGCATGGGTCGGGTGAGGAATTTCTTCATAAAGAAGATGGTCAACAAATCCATTAGCACCCGGAAAGTTCGCCCCAGACCATACTTGCTACTACCATAGCGACGAGCATGGTGACGCACGGGTAACTCGGTAATTCTTGCCCCCTCAATAAATGCCAAGGCTGGTAAAAACCGATGTAACTCACCGTACAGGTTCATGTCTGCTACCAATTCCGAGCGATAAGCTTTCAGAGAACAGCCATAGTCATGGAGTTTAACCCCAGTGGTGCGTCCAATCAGCCAGTTGGCAATTTTGGATGGCAGTAAACGAGTCACAGCCGCATCCTGCCGTTTTTTACGCCAGCCACTAACCAAGTCATATCCTTCCTCAAGTTTGGCAAGCAGCATGGGAATGTCGGCTGGATCATTTTGTAGGTCACCATCTAAGGTAACAATGGCACGACCCCGAGCATAATTAAACCCAGCTGCCATCGCAGCAGTTTGACCATAGTTGCGACGCAAAATTACCCCTCGCAAATCAGGGCGGGAGAGGACTTGTTCCTTGAGCAGTTGGGTTGAACCATCTGTGGACCCATCATCGACACAAATAAGCTCATAGGTGAGCTTAGTATCGGTTAAGGTGGATGCGATCGCATGAATCAGGTGGGGCAAACTCTCCACCTCATTGTAGATTGGTACCACCACTGACACGTCTGGTGTTATATCAGTGCCAGACCAGTTCTGGGCATTTAATTGCCCTTGTTTAATTAAGGAAATTTCCATAGGATGCCCCAGGTTGAGTAATATCCAATCCGGTTTAAACTATAAGCACATATTATTGATGGTCTAATCTAACTTGTGGCGATATGTCAAGGCATTGGGCACATTTATAGACCAAATTGATCAATCTTTTAAGGTTTAAGGTTGAACGCGATGGAAGAAGTCCCGCTTTCAGCGATCGCGTGGCCTTTAGGCCAAGGTTGAAGGTAAGCATTCAGCTATCAGCTATCAGTAATCAGTAATCAGCTATTAGCCATTGGCCGTAGGCCACCCTAAGGGAACGCTTTTGAATAAAATAAGCTGACCCCTGACCCCTGACCCCTGACCCCTGACAGCTTACTGTTGACTGCTGACCGCTTACGATTCAACTGACTTTAAAATCCCATCTTCTAACTGATAAATTGCTGTCATAATCCCAGTTTCAGGATTGTTCAACAAAGATTTTTTAACCTGTTTTAAGTATCCTAATATATTGCTGCGTAAAATAGGTTTCTCGACTTTAAGGGTGTGGCGGTAATCCCAAACATCCCAAATTAATAAACCGATACCAGCCAGGGGATCAATTATACTTGCTCCTAACTCCGTTGCCACTAAACCACCAGTTTTTGCTGCCATTTTACTGGCGGCTTTTCCAGCTAGTTTGCTGCTAACTTTACTGGCTACTTTTCCTCCCATGGAAACCAGGATAGGTTTAGCGACCAAGTAACCACTACCACCAATTAACAATTTCAGGGAAATATTGGATAGGTTACCTTCTGTATCATTAATTGTCGTCGAAATTTCGTTAATATATCTATCCCACTGACCTTGAGGAATTTGATATTGGCTTTGGATGTCACTAAGATTGTTGCCCAACTCAGCCATATATAATTCAATCGTATCATTCGTGATTAGTTCCATCCTCATTTGAGCATTTTGAGGAACCAGTACTCGTTTAGAAAATTCTTTTTGGAACGTCTCGGTAAGTTTGGCGTCAATCGCTTCCTTGCCAGAGGGTAGGTTGGGATTGATTTGATGCATGATAGCAGACTTTCCCCACATAAAAGGAACTGAAAGCTCCATCTTTTTCTGATTGAAATAATCAAAATACCAATCCAAAAAACTATCCACACGGGGGATTAACTCTGCTTCCCAAACATCTAACTCCTGGGCCGCAAACCCTTCAGCACTGGCGTGAGATGCTTTAACGGCATCAGCAACCGCTTGATTAACTTTACTAAAGTCGGGACGAGGTTCAATAACAACTGTTGATTCAGTCGAGGGTGGAATCTGAGCAGGATTGGTCGAATGGGGGATTATAAGTTTGCTGACTAAGGGAATGAATACAATAATAATTACTACAGTCCAAATCAGTGGAGCCACTGACTTAATCAGTTGGGTAAAGGCTTGGATGCGCTCTGTCTTTTGGGTATAAGTTACTTCCTCTTCCTGTTGAATCATAGTGATTTCTCCACTGATTTAGGACTAGTATATTTTATACTATTTTAATCAATTTTTTGGTAAGCTATCAGCTATCAGCTATCAGCTATCAGCTATCAGCTATCAGCTATCAGCTATCAGCTATCAGCTATCAGCTATCAGCTATCAGCTATCAGCTATCAGCTATCAGCTATCAGCTATCAGCTATCANGGATTTGCGACTTGTTAGATTTGGGTTCGTGGGTGTATCAAAGCTTTTAACCATTGGATTGGATACCTTGATGGTGACATCGGTTCCTTTAGCATATTATGAGTTCATTTTTCTTGCGCTTACCCTGGGGGGTAGAGGGGGAGGAAGATGATTTTGTTTGGTTATTTTGTCTTTCTTCCAAGTCCACCTTGTCTTCCTTGTCTTCCTTTTCCTGTATTAGATACAGAGCAATGGTTTAGCCCTGGGATAGGTAGGGTTTTGATGGCTGAATTTGGTAATGCCTGCTACAATAGAAGAATTGACTTTAACAACAATTTAGGGCATCTAATTAAAATCTTGAACCCAGTCGTTTCAGATAAGTTGAGGGGTTTGACCCCCTAATTGATTGAGTTTTGTTATTTGGGTTAGCTTGATTGGGTGAAAAAGGGGATGCGATCGCGTAGCGGCTCTGTAAGAGCATCGCTTTTTAAAGTGATGATGAAAATCAAGAGTTAGTGTCATACCAAGTAGCGTTCAGGGCTGGGATCACATGAATTACTAGGGTTTCCCAAATTACCCATTTAGTAGGTAGGCATGATTAAACCGACTAATGGAACTAAATGATGTCAAGTTTTGTAAAACATCTAGAAATTCAATCTATGCCCTTGAGCCAGCATGTTTAGATAGATTTGTTTATATATAGTTACATAGCTGTATTGATTTGGGCTTACCTATTTAACTGTTACTAGTTATCGCTATACATTCGGTATCCAAAACCACAACCTTCTCTGTCTCGAAAACAGAACAGGAATCGATTACGTTAACAATTGCCGGAACAATGGCTTGTTTGAGTCGAGCTTGAGCTTCTGCTGCTACTGGTTGATACTGCATAATCCAGCGATTTTCAGCTATATATTGGGGATTAAATGCTTTCTTATCTAACAACCAAAAATCAATTTTGTACTGCCTAATAAACTGTTTAACTTCAGCTAAGTTTGGACTGTACTGGGCTTGAATTAAATCAATCGCTCTGTTGCGAAATTGGTTGTAATAGTTAGTATGATAGGGAATACCGTATTCTCTACTGACTAAGATTGACCGTCCAGAAAAGGTTGGCAAGAAATCGGCTTCCTTTGATAGTGAGGCAATTAGGATATCCTTTGATTGTTTAGCAAAGAATTCATAGAGGCCATGTTGCCTCCCAAGCTCATAGTTGGTTTTGGGGAAATTATGGAAACCAAGAGGAGACAAGATTAGAGCCATTCCCACGAGTGTAACGATCGCTCGTCCCAACACTGGTTTCCCTGGAATTAGAGGGAAGGCTACCGTCTGGCAAGCTTGAATAATAGCATCAAGTAATAGAGTTATAGCGATCGCAGCAGCTAAGACTAGCACAATTCGCAGACTATGCTTACTGTAACGGCTGGGTAGATGCAGTCGGAAAAGGACACCATGAGCCATAACGAACATGCCAACGGATACTAGAGCCAGTTGAGTCAGGAGTACCGTTTCCCCTTTGACTTTCTTCACTAACGGTAGCCATGAGGGAAATCGTAACAGGATAGGCAATAGTAAACCAGCACAGACAGCTATAGGTAAACGCTTTCTTCGGGGAAATAGACCACTGCGAGCATCTTCCAACCAGAAATGCCATGGGTTGTGATCGAAAAAGGCAACTCGCCCTCCTGGTTGGAATTCTGGCATTGTTTTGGCTTGCTGTGCGCTGATAATTGGACCATAGTCAGAAGTGGTCAAAGCATAGGGCAACAGGACGATGAATGCCACACCTAACCCAGCTGCACAAAACCAATAGTCATTCTTCTGGGAGGATAGTCTGATTTTACCCTCTCGCCAACGCAACAGTTTCAGCACCAGGACGCCACAACACAGGAAAACGCACTGAGGATAAAATAAACCCTGGAGGGTGATCACTACTAGACAGGGGATCAATGAGCGCCGTGATAGGTAGTATAAAAATGCTAGCAGCAGGGGATAAATGAACGCCCTAGGGGTTGCTGATACTAAATCATCGAGCATCCATAGGGTTTGATTTAGGAGCAAAGACGCAATAAATCCTGCGGCTGGGATGGGCAGCATTTGTAGACAAAGCCCGAAACAGTAACTAGTGGTAATCAACCCTAGCACCATCGGTAGTAGTTTATTCAATAAGAGGGGATTAATCCCAACAAATGCTATCAGCCGATAGAGGGTAGTATAGCCAGCAGGTGCTACAGATTGGAAGTAATTGGCAATCAGATCATCGGGAAATAAGCTGGGATCAAAAAACCGTTGCATCCAAAATACATGCTGTCTGGCATCATCTTGTACAATGTATTGATTACTAAAGGCTTCTTCGAGGGCAATCAGGCTGTAAACCATAGCAAATGCTAGGCTCAAGCTAAACCAAAATATTACTTGGTTTTTAGGGGGATTCGAGGCTGGGGGATTCATACTTTTTTGTGTTTGGGTAGAGATACTTAAAATGGGATAATGGAGTGACGATTATCGGTAATTTTCTAGATTAAGTATTATTGTTAACAGTGAAATATTATCGTTAACAGTAATCAGGAAACGGTCAATAAAAAGCGATCAAGTACAATATCCAAATTAAACGAATACGAATCAATTACCTTTGTACTTTCCTGTATACTTTTCGGTGTACTTTTTTGTGTGATGGAAACCAAAAGATTAAAGCTAGGGAAATTACCTCAACCTCCCTTGCGACTATTATGCATTACCCTACTGCTCTTAGGTATAGTCTTTCGCTTAGCCAATCTCGACAGCAAAGTCTACTGGGGGGATGAAACTTTCAGCTCCTCTAGAATTGCTGGCTATTCAGCGGAAGAAATTATCGGGGATATCTACACAGGTCAAGTGATTAGCGCTACAGAATTACAAAAATACCAGACCCCTAATTCTGAGCGTAGCCTCGCCAATACCTTACGAATTATAGGGGAAGAAGCGCCACAACACCCGCCAGTTTACTATATTTTAGCCCGATTCTGGGAACAATGGCTTGGTAATTCCCTAGCACTCAAGCGCACTTTACCTGCTTTGATTAGCTTGCTGGGATTACCCTGCCTCTACTGGTTGTGCATAGAACTATTTGGGGCATCCTTGACCCCATGGCTTGCCGTGTCCCTATTCGCTGTTTCACCGATCCATATTTTGTATGCCCAGGAAGTTAGGGAATATAGTCTGTGGACTGTGAGTATCTTGCTATCGAGTGCTTCCCTGTTAAGAGCGATGCGAGTCAACACTAGGGTGAGTTGGTGCATTTATGCACTTTCTGTAGCGCTATCCTTCTACTCTCATTTATTTTCAGCACCGATTATCCTAGGTCACGGCATTTATGTCCTGATCATCGCAGGTTGGCAAGGGCGTCAACGGGTAATTGCTTACATCTGTGCGGTCACAGCAGCACTGTTGATATTTTCACCTTGGTTAGCTGTTTTCTTGGAAAACGAACCTAGAGCTAGCAAGGAATGGGGATGGGTCATTAAAGAATTACCCCCCCTGGATCTGGGTCGATATTGGCTGAAGAATCTACTCTACGGCTTTTTTGATGTACCCCTAGGCAAGGAGTACCCCTTTGACCTAACCTTTAGCTACACCCAGCCTAGAACTTACCTAGTGCTACCAATTGTGGGGCTAGTGATTTATGGGCTATATTTTCTCTGTCGCTATACTCCAAAACAAGTTTGGCTATTTGTTTTGCTCCTGATGGGATTTACTAGTCTACCCCTAGTGCTACCAGATGTGATTTCAGGAGGCATGCGCTCAACGATTGCTCGATATCAACTCCCAACCTACATCGGGATTCAACTCACTATTTCCTATTTACTCTCCACCAAAATAACTAAGTTTTCTATTAGTATTTGGCAAAAACGTTTATGGCGATTGACTACAGTTATCTTAGTCTCTTGTGGTGTACTATCTGGTGTGCTGATTGTCCAAGCTGAAACTTGGTGGACGAAGTACAGTGATTACTATAATGCAGAAGTTGCTAATATTATTAATCAGTCTCCTGCTCCCCTTGTACTGAGCGATAGTACTCACAATCGAATTCTATCCATGAGCCATAAGCTTGACCCTAAGGTTCAATTACAACTCATCAAAAAAATCAAAAACGTTTCAGAAATACCTGAAGAAAAATTACCAAAAGTATCAGCTGAATTTACTGATGTTTTTGTATTGGAAAATATTCCATCACCATCATTGCTACGCCCCAGTATGGAAAAACATAATAACTATAAGTTCAATCTGATATACGAAGGAAATATTGGCTTTAAAAAACGTAAAGTTCTGTTGTGGAAAAAAAATGATTAGATTGATTAGTCATTAGTCATGATTGATGGCTCATTGGTCAAGTTGGTTTGACCTTTTGACTTTTGGTTTCACCGCACTAGCTTCCAGAGATGCTTGCGTTTATGAGCTGGTTTAACATCATAGGGTGACTCCTGTTCAAATTTTTGTCGCAGTTTCGGAGAAGGTCTATATAAGAAGACGTCACTGAAACTGGAAAAAACTGTAGGATAATCCTTAGTTTTGATTAACTGTAAGGTCACGTTTGGCTCAAGTAAATAACTCAGAGACACTAATCGCATGATATCACTACTAATCACCAATGGACGATTGGCTTCATTAATAATATGAGCTTCCTCAGGAGTGTAATAGTTACTGTATTTATGCCACCACGTTTCTGCTTGAGAACTAATGGCACAAGACAGCACACCTGCTGAAATAACTGTAATAGCAACTAATCGCCATAGTTGTTGTCGTTTTATTGTATTAGCATTTAGGGGATTAATTTTTTTAGCAAGGAGGTAAGCAACAGCAAGTTCTATACCCAAGTAACAAGGAATAAAATAGCGAGCCATGCTGGAACGCTGTCCTCCTAAAATTAAATCTTGAGCAATGGGAAACATCGCGACAACTGCGATCATGGTCAAGATAAATAACCAAACCCGTTGCTGACTATTACGACACATAAAATAAATAGAATAGCCGACGATAATTAAAATTAGGATATCGAAATAAATCAGTAAATGGTCGTAGTTAAATTTTAGGTCTCGACCTGATCGCACATCAAATAAGGGATTGTTATAGCCAATCTGGATATCGAAAAACACAGAACTAAGATTGATAAGCCAGCGGGTGATTAGTTTACCGCATGGAGTCTGTTTATCCGCCCAATCCCCCAATTCAATACCGTTTTTAATTACCAATCTTAACCAAGGAATAAAAGCAATAATTCCGAAAAGCGAAGCTAATCCATACCTAACGACTTGTTTACTAAAACGAAATTTTTCTATACAAAAAACATAGATACCATGTCCAATAAAAACTAATCCAGAAAGCAAATAGCTGTAGAGATTTAGAGAAACGGTTATGGCATAGATTACCCAACTGATCAGTGTGCTAAGACGCATCGCCCTCAGCAAGGCTATGCTGGAAAACAATGTAGTCAATGTCCACAAGCTATATTGTCGAGCTTCCTGGGCATACAACACATGGAATGGGGAGACACAGAGCAATGCGATCGCAATCCATCCCGTTAGGGGAGACTCGAACAACTCCAAACAAAGCCAATAAATGCACGGCAAAGTCAACAGACTAATCAAGGCTGGTAAACTTCTCATCACCGTTACAGAATAACCGAACAACTTTGCCCAAAAGTGAGCCATGACAAAATATAACGGTGAATGCTGTGGTTCATGTAACGCTAACCCTTGGATCGTGTCACTTACATCTTTGTTATCATTAGGACGCTGATAGTACTGTAAATCTTTAACATTAATTTGACGACCATCAATTTCTTGGATAATTTCTGCTTTGGTATAGCCAGAAATTCGCAAGGATGTATAGGCTTCATCAATCCAATAGACTTTTTTGTCAATATTGACTAATCGAAAAACTATCCCCAGGAGTAAGATAATAATAATTAAATACTTAGACCATTGACCAGATGTAGGTCGATGAAATTTTAGATGATTTCCCATGACTTATCGGGGTAGGGGTTATTAATTGGTGGCCTTTGAGCAGAGGTTAAGGATTGGATAAGCGTTGGGAAAATTAAGTTAGCCGTTTCAGGCAACACCAAATGGTAAAGCTTACCCCTAACGAGCAGTATGGCAAGACTAAATTCATCGCCAGCACTTTCAAACCGTAGCCGAATCGTGATTTAAGACTGAAACTAGGAATTTAGGGAAGGGAGCAGTGAAGGCAATACCAAAGGCCGGATATGACGACTGTTAGTTCTGCCTTAGTTAGAAAGATTATCAGCCGACCACACCGGATTAGCCATCGTATTTATCAATCATTTACATATCTTTACATAAATCAGTTCCGTTCAATGAATTCTAGCAACTTACCTGTATTATGGAAAATAAAATCCATAAAAGTAACCCTGGGGAAGCATGGGAGGATTTATCGGATGAATGATATGGATCAACGAAAGCTTTTATCACTGTTATGTCATGGCTCAATATTTTTTAGCTCTCTGGTCGTCTCTATTGCCATCCCGATAGTCATTTTTTTGGTCACCGAAGACTCAGTGGTCAAAGAAAATGCCAAAGAAGCTCTGAATTTTCACATTTGCCTTTATATATATGGGGTGATTTGTCTGATACTGACTGTGGTGATTATTGGGATTCCGCTGCTAATTATATTAGGGCTTGTCAGTCTAATTATGTCCATAATTGCCTTAGTCAAGGTGCTGGAAAATCCTAATCAGCCCTATCGCTATCCGTTTATTTTTCGGGTGCTTTGACATGCCATGGCATAATTGATACAACGTTTGGGAGATGACAGTATTGATAAGTTAGGGTAATTTATCGTCAAAGATTTTACTGACTATCTCGAATCATGAAGCGATCGCTTGTCCCTATTTCCCTATTCATATCATTACTAGGGTTTACTCCATCTCCTGGTATAGCAGCTCCCCCTAGAACTCCAGACCAAACCGAAGCCTGTGAAATCTTAGTGATTGGAGGTGGATTGGCTGGTGCTGCGGCTGCCTATGAAGGCTTATTGGCAGGGCAAACGGTGTGCTTGACTGAGATTACTGACTGGGTAGGGGGACAAATTTCTGCCCAGGGAACCTCTGCTCTGGATGAACGACCCACTCAGCGATCGCGTTTATTCTATCCTAAGGGCTATCTAGAATTACGCGATCGCATCAAACGCTACTACCGTCAACTCAATCCTGGGGACTGCTGGGTAAGTGAATCCTGTTTTCTACCCCGTGATGCTCACCAAATCCTGTTTAATATTTTACGAAAGGCGGCCAAACGGGGAAAAGGGAGATTAAAATGGTTTCCCTCTACTGTAGTTAAGGAACTAGAGATTAGCGCCGATGGCAAAACCATTGACAGTGTGATTGCTATTCAACACAAAAGTACTGCTGATGCTCCTCCCCTGAACACCTTTCCCCTATCTCAAACCATTGAAGATTGGTATAGCTACCAGAATTCCTCCCGCTTTGAGAAAAGCATTTTGCGCATTGTCCCCCAACAGAGCCAAGACAATAGTTCTAATTGGTACATTATCGACGCAACAGAAACTGGTGAAATTATTGCCCTAGCTGACGTTCCCTACCGGTTGGGGATTGACTCCCGCTCCTACCTAAACCCCTCCGCATCTAGTGCTACTGACGACCTCTATTGCACCCAAGGCTTTACCTACACCTTTGCCATGGAGCAAACCAAGGAGGCTCAAACCCAAGAAATGCCCTCGTTTTACCCGCAATACCAACCCTACTACAGCTATGAATTACAGCGCCTAGCTGACTTTGAAGGAGTATTCACCTATCGGCGAATTTGGAGTTCTAAGCGGGGTAAACGGATCCGATGGGGGGTTACTGCTCCCACTCCAGGGGACATTTCAATGCAAAACTGGACATGGGGTAATGATTATCGTCCTGGCACTTCTGAAGATAATCTAGTGTACACCCGTCGCCAATTACGAACCAGTGGTCAACTGGCTTCCGGTGGCTGGATGGGAGGCTTGCGTACGGAAAGTCTACGGAAAGGAGAAGAAAACGCTCTCGGTTATTACTATTGGCTAGTGGCAGGGACTACCGACTCCCAGCTTGGGGATGGGGTAAAAGAACCTCATCCCAATCACCGCTATCTAACCGGGTTAGATTCTCCGATGGGGACAATGCATGGGTTGTCTAAGTATCCCTATATCAGGGAAGGGAGGCGGATTATTGGACGCCCTTCCTTTGGCTATCCTCAAGGCTTTACTATATCAGAAGTGGATATTTCCCGCCGTGACTACCAGGATGAGTATTATCGGCAGACTCTCTCACCAGACGAATATCGCCGCTTGTGGGCAGTATTGGCTGGATTAGAAGCACCCTCTGTGATTCAAGGTAAAATCCAGCCAGATCAAGTCAGCCAACGCAGTCGCTCTACTATCTATCCTGATTCTGTGGGTATTGGTCACTATGCCATCGACTTTCATCCTTGTATGACCCTAAGTCCAGCAGAAACCCCAGGAAACACCGAGCGTCAAGGGGAACGGCGGGGAGCAGGTCAAGCCTATCCGTTCCAAATTCCCCTGCGAGCAATAATTCCTCAGAAAATTGACAACTTGTTAGTAGCAGGTAAAAGTATTGCTACCAGTCACATTGCTGCTGCTGCTTATCGCGTGCATTCCTTTGAATGGTCATCCGGTGCTGCTGCTGGTACAACCGCTGCTTTTTCCTTAGAAACTGGGATAGCACCTTACCAGCTTGTACAAGAACCCCTCTTCCAACAAACCCAACTCCAAGCTCTACGCCAGCAGTTAGAAAAAAACGGTAATCCCACCGCTTTCCCAGACACGTCCATTTTTAATCAAAATTGGGAGGATTGGCGTTAAAGGGACACAGTTTACTAATAGTAATTATCTTTAGTAGGCTACGTTTTTACATACATTGATAATGGCTCTTCCATAGATATTATGCTAAATAACCGCCCAAATCAATTATCGCCTTACTGGGCAATTATTTGACTTTATAAACAGTTTTTTTAACTGTTAAAGTAATTCCCAGTAAAGCTTTCAGCATAAGGGAAATTAAAATTAGCATCAACTTGTAACAAAGAGCATTTATTATCTGTTTCTCAATAGTAATAAGTCATGATTGTGCCATGACTTATTACTATGATGAATTAGCGACAATAATGCTAAAGATAGTTAGTTAGTTAGTAATTGGTCATTGGTAATTAGACTACTATTCCCTATTCCCTATTCCCAGAAGGTATTTGTAGCCAACATTCAATAGCCCGATGGTAGTTTTGATAGCGGGTTGATTAACCTGACTTAATATTATTTGCCGACCAACTTCACCATTCCAATCCCACCAAAATATAGACCAAGTACAGCACCCCCCAGTAAACTTTGAGTGAGAGGATCTGTCGAAGGAGTCAGCACTGCTCCCAAGATAGCTGCTCCTAGGACAACCGTGCGCCAACCAGAAAGCATTTGCTTGGAAGAAACAATTCCAAAAAATCCCAGTAACATTTGAATAACTGGGATTTGAAATGCCAAGCCAGTACTAAACATCAACAGTAAGACAAATTCAAAATACTTATCAATTGACCACAACTGCTCTACTACATCTGCTCCGTAACTGATAAAGAAATTCAGAGCAGCAGGAATTAGAGCAATGTAGGCAAATACCAAGCCTAGGAAAAACAGAACCGTTGAGCCTAAAACCACAGGTCCAATGAAGCGTCGCTCCCGGCGAGTCAACCCTGGTAAAACAAATAGAAGGATTTGGTAAAGAATAAAAGGACTAGCCACCAGTAAGCCACTATAGCCAGCCACTTTCAAGGACACAAAAAAGTATTCCCCTGGAGCCAGTTGCAGAAACTTGACCCCCCTAGCTGGAATTTCCAGCAACTGAACAATCGGCTTAACTGCGACAAAGCAGCCAGCCATGGACAAAAATACAGCAATCAGCGAGTAAAAAATCCGCTTTCGCAACTCCTCTAAATGGTCGAACAGAGACATCTCGACATCATTAGGTATCTCGTCGAGATAGGTCTCAGGGTCTTTGAGAGTATCCAAACTTTCCTGGGGAGGAGTATCTAACTCAGAAGGCGTCATGGATTTTGATTGGCTTAGGGAACGTTCACTATTGTATCTTCTTGTATCTTCCAACGATTGTGTGGGGATAATTCAAACTCGACGATAAACGCGATAGTTAATCTTGGGAAAGATATTGTCAATCTCCTCGACCTTCTCCAGCCAGCCTGCATCAATCTTGCCCAGCTTGATATCATCGTAAAGCTTATTAAACCGCATCAAATGCGATCGCGTTCGTCTAACTGCATAAGGAACCATTGTCTCGGTGCGCATAATAAATGCCCAGTCTGACGATTGCGCTAGTAGTAACTCTCGCGCTGCTTGATTTAATGCCTTCCACTCCAACTCGTCTGTAGCTTCCAACTTTGACAGCTCAATCATCCGTTCTGTGGCTTTGTGCAGATGAGGGTAAATCCAGGTATTGGTTTCATTGAGCCAGTATTCATGGAACCCCTGATACCCCCAGCTAGATTGAGAAGGCTTACAGACTTGTTGGATCGGATGATTCCGCAAATAATCTGCCAAATGAGTCATTTCATAGGTGTTCTGGTCATACCACGACTTACGGAGCAAGACATCCAGAAACCAAAGACCTTCGTACCACCAGTGACCAAATAACTCTGCGTCATAGGGAGACACCACAATTGGAGAACGCTCTATTATTGCTGCTAGATGTTTAACCTGCTGCTGGCGATTAAACATGAAATTTCCAGCATGTTCCGCAGCTTTGTCTTTTGCCCAATACGGATCATACAGTTGCTTTTCCCCTAATCCTGTACCACGGTCTGTAATTTTGTGATACTTTATACCCGTATTCTTCCGCTTTCCATGGGGCATAATATAAGGTTTAATGTAATTATAATCTGCTTCCCAGCCTAAATCCTTGTAAAATTCCCGATATACTGGATCCCCTGGATACCCGACTTCCGAGGACCACACCTGCTGGGATGACTCATGGTCACGACCAAATGCAGCAACTCCTGTCTCAGTATAAATGGGGGCATAGGTACCAAAACGTGGTCGGGGACGAGCGTAGAGAATACCATGACTATCCATCATAAAATAGCGCAAACCAGCATCTGCTAGCATCTCCTCCATCCCTTCGTAGTAAGCGCATTCCGGTAACCAGATGCCCTTGGGCGGACAGCCAAAGTTTTGCTCATAATGTTCACAAGCCACCCGAATTTGAGCCCAAACTGCTTGGGGATACATCTTCATCAGAGGAAAATAGCCATGGGTAGCACCGCAGGTGATAATTTCCAGGTTATTACTGTCTAAAAATTTTTTAAATCCCTTGACTAAATCCCTTTCATAGTGTATCCATGTTTGGCGAATAGTGCTGAACTCTTGAACATAATGTTGGGCTAGGTAACGGATATGACCATTATGCTGATTATGCTCAACCTCCTTCTTGGCTAGTTCTTCGAGCAGTGACAGATGGCGCTCATAACGTTCTTGTAGTAGTGGATCCCGTAGCATTGACACTAAAGTTGGTGTCATACTCATGGTTATTTTGAAGTCAATCCCATCCCGCTTTAATCCCTCAAAAACATGTAGTAGGGGAATATAGGTTTCAGTAATGGCTTCAAATAGCCACTCTTCTTCTAGAACATAATCACTTTCTGGATGCCTAACAAACGGTAAATGGGCGTGAAGGACAAGAGCAACGTAGCCAATAGCCATGATCAAGTAGCAGCCGTGGATAGGTTTTTAAAGGAGAACTGACGCAATCCGCGATAATGTTACATTATTTTAAGATTTTAGTCTCAAATAGACCGGGAAAGTGGCAGAAAAGGGCTGGTTAGTACCGAGACTATAAAATAATAAAATAGATATTAAATTGTAAGGAAGCACACATCACCAACAAAAAATAACAAATCTTAGTCTTATTCCAGCCTTATTGGTTAAGAGTGCTAACACCAAATTGCATGCAGGCAGCTACACAAACACACACGAACTCCCCAACCTTTCTACAACTGCTGCTGTTTGTCGATGAACGTCCCGGTTCCCGTAAACAGCTCCAGTCTATCCACCATTATCTGGAAACTCTCAAGACAGAGTATCCCTTTGAACTAAAGGTTGTGGATGTTGGGGAACAACCCTATCTAGCTGAACATTTTAAGCTAGTAGCAACCCCAGCACTGATTAAGATTAATCCGAAACCCAAACAAACCCTTGCAGGTAGTAATCTAGTTGCCCAGCTGAAGAGCTGGTGGCCCCGCTGGCAACGCTCTATAGAAGAAAACCAAACCCAACTTACCCAAGGATTCCCTTTACAACCAACTGTTCGCTCATCTAACTCCTCGGCTGAGACATCACCAGAGACAGCTGGTTCCCTAGCTTGTGCCTTGGAACTGATTCGACTATCCGACGAACTATTTCGCCTGAAGAAAGATAGAGAAGAATTGCTTGAGCAGCTGCAATTTAAAGACCAAGTCATATCGATGTTAGCTCACGACTTGCGTAGTCCTTTGACAGCAGTATCCATTGCGTTGGACACCCTACAGCTAGAGCAACCAGTAGCCCAGAATGTTAGAAAACCTGGGCTGACGCCACAGCTAAAGGAACGGCTATTTGAGCAAGCTCGTAATCAATTGCGCACTATCAACCGGATGGTGGTGGATCTGCTGCAAGCTAGGAAGGGAAGTAATGCTGAATTCAACATCCGACCTCATAAACTGAATTTGGGCAGACTTTGCCAAGACGTTCTAGTTCAGATGCACGAACAGTTTCAGCTCAAAGCTCAACTTGTGCAAACCGACATCCCGCAAGACTTGCCTCCTGTCTACGGCGATGAAGAATTGGTGCGTCAGGTGCTAATTAACCTGCTGGATAATGCCATTAAGTATACTCCCAAAGGGGGGAAAATTGCTGTCTCTACCATCCACCGTACTACCCAGAAAGTTCAAGTCAGCGTTTGCGATGATGGTCCTGGTATACCACAAGAAAATCGCGATCGCATTTTTGAAGACCACTTCCGCCTTAAACGAGACGAAGCTATAGAAGGCTATGGGTTGGGCTTAGCCCTATGTCAAAAGATTATCCGTGCCCACTATGGTCGCATTTGGGTTGATTCACCTATCAAGGGTGGCAGCTGTTTTAACTTCACCTTACCGATTTATCGATAGCAAATGGGGTTGAAGGTTGAAGTTTGTTCCCGTAGCGTGGCCTATTGGCCAAGTTTGAAGTTTGTTCCCGTAGCGTGGCCTATTGGCCAAGGTTGAAGGTTGAAAGCGCTTTAGCAGTTGAACCGATCAGGTAATCGCTGTTCAGTCTTGAGAGCGCAAAGCCGCAATAATTTGAGTATTGGCTTTGGGGAAGGGGAACTGATCTACTTCATCTAAGGTGACCCAGCGAATCTCATCACATTCAATGGGTTGCGGAACACCACTGAGATGGCGACAGTGGTGTACACTTAGCACAACACGAAAGTGGCTGTAGGCGTGATTGATTGTGATCAGGTGTTCACCAACCTCAATCTCAATGCCCAATTCTTCCTGAATTTCGCGTTTAATACATTCCGGAACAGTTTCACCAAGCTCAATTTTGCCACCAGGAAACTCCCAAAGACCACCCAATAAGCCTTTTGCAGGTCGGCGGTCGATTAGAATTTGTCCCTGGTCGTTCCAGATTACAGCAACACCGATATTTTTTGTGGGTAGGGGAGAAGATGGTTCTCGCATAGGTATTTCAGATTGAATACCATGATTGTAAGCCTGACAGTAAGATTTCCAGGGACAATCAGGGCAATTGGGAGTTTTCCGAGTACAGATAGTTGCTCCCAAATCCATTATTCCTCAATAATGGAAACCGACAGACTCAGGTGATGTCTGCCGATATTCGATTGGGCATTTTATCTCAAAAATCTATAGATTCAGCCCTTTTAGGCCAAGGTTTGACTAATTTTCCTCCACAGATTGAGATTCAGCTATTTGCAAAGACTTCTCAAAAACCATACGTTGTTCAGCGTTCCTAAGGAAATAGCCGCTAACCATGGCTGAAGCCAAAAGGCGACCTAGATTCTCACGGCTAGTACTGATAGTTACGCCAAAGTCTTGGGAAGGCAAGTTTCCCAACATTCCCATAATATTGTTTTCCATCACCTGATAGACTTCCGAAGACGTTGGTCTAGACAGCTGGGTAATGGTTTCTGGACTCATCGATTGAACATACTGCCAGAGTAAATTATTGTCAGAATCTTTATCAAAGAACTCAGGAACATGATTGGGATTGGATGCGTTATTCACCGTTTTACCTCCTAGCGATGGCTAATTCCGGTTTTTCTACTAGAGTCGGCAGCCAATGATGATGTTTATCTGTTTAGCTCTACTGCTTCGTATTTCTAATTACTTTAACAGGCAAATGACCATGGCAAAGTGGGTGGAACCGAACCATCTAGGATCTGATTTTCTCACCTATTGGTCATTAGTCATTGGTGATTGTGAGTCATGAGTCATGACTCATGACTCATGACTCATGACTAAACCGACTCAGCACAAATTAACTAGCTGGGATATATTCCCGCATATCCCCTTGACGCTTACGAAGTTTAGCGATCGCTTCTCGTTCGATTTGTCGCACTCGTTCACGGCTGATGTTGAGGTGTTGACCAATTTTGGCTAATGTCATCGGTTCGACCTCTGCCAAGCCATAACGGAGTCTCAACACCTGCCTCTGCTGCGGTGTCAAATCATCCATGAATTTCTCTAAGTCTAGCTGCATTAACGATTGATTCACAAAGTCTTCTGGTCCAGGACCGGTGTCTTCGAGCAACTCAACCAATTCTGTATCTTTGTTATCCCCCACTCGCAACTCCAAAGAGAGGGGTTGACGTGCTTGCTCGAAGTACTCTCGCAATTGATCAGGTGTGAGGTTCAACTCAATTGCCAATTCTGAGATAGTAGCTGTTCGTCCCAGCTTTTGGGAAAGTTGGCGCTGGGCTTTTTTGATTTTGTTTAACTTCTCAGTAATATGGATAGGAAGGCGAATCGTGCGCCCTTTTTCTGCGATCGCACGAGTAATTGCCTGCCTTATCCACCAGTAGGCGTAGGTAGAAAAACGATAGCCTTTGGTAGGGTCAAATTTTTCTACACCCCGCTGCAAGCCGATGGTTCCCTCTTGAATCAAGTCCAGCAACTCGAGATTACGCTTAATGTATTTCTTTGCCACTGCCACCACCAATCGCAAATTGGCTTCCACCATCTTGCGTTTAGCGGATTCACCAACAGCGATGCTAGACTTTAACTGAGAATCCGTTAGGCAAGATGCTGTTGCCCACTCAGAAAACGTAGGTTCACGACCCAGCTGTTGGACAAGGGACTCTTTGACTTCCTTTAAGGTTGTTAACTGCTTAACCTTTTTCCCGTAAGAAATTTCCTGCTCATGGGTCAGTAATGGTACACGACCAATTTCCTTTAAATAGGTACGAACTAAATCTGTAGAGTCCTGAGCGGTTTTCATTGAATTCGATGGCGTTATCAGTGAGATTTAAATTAAGAAAATTAAAGCAGACCCTGCTGGTTTTCCAAACCAGATGATAAGCTTTGTGGGATTCCAGTTAAATCATTTTCATAAAATTAACATAACTTAACTAAATTCCCGAAGAGGGTGTAAGGTAACATGACCCAAACTGTTTGGATTGCCAGACACGGAAACCGCCTTGACTTTGTTAACCCCGAATGGTTCAACAAGGCAGAGCGACCCTATGATCCACCCCTTTCAATAGATGGTGAACTGCAAGCAGCGCAACTGGGTCAACGCCTTGTAGGAAAAGGAATTCGGCATATATTCGCCTCACCGTTTTTACGAACTGTCCAAACGGCTAACCAAGTCGCAGAAATTCTGGATTTACCCATTAAGCTAGAGTTGGGTTTAAGTGAATGGCTCAATCCTGAGTGGATGGCAACTGAACCAGAAAGACTGCCTAATGAAGTATTGCACAAGCAGTTTCAGCGAATTGACACCAGTTATACTTCCTGTGTAATCCCTGAATATCCAGAAACAAGTGTTGCTTTACTGAAACGAACAGGTGAAACTGCACAACGTATCACCGCTCAATTTTCAGAAGACTTACTACTGGTTGGTCACGGACCATCAGTAGTTGGAACCACTCAGGGACTAGTCGGTGCCACACAAGACATTAAAGCATCCTTGTGCTGTTTAGTTAAACTAGTGCGCCAAGAAAAACAGTGGGTGATGGAACTGAATGGAGATACCTCTCACCTGAGTAAGACAGAAGATGTCATCCGGTTTAATTGAAGGGTATAAGCTTCCATAACATACGAAGGTTTTTTTGTCAATAGTCTACAGCCATAGTCTCCTTTGACTCATCATCTCACACTTCCCTTCGCCCAAGGGGCGACAGTGGCGCGAACGGGTAAGACCTAGGGCTAATTTAGCTGAGGGACGCTAATGACCCATAACTAATCACCAAAGACCAATGATACACTAACTGTTCGTGAATTTACAGGTGTCAAGATAGACAAACTAGCTAAGACACCGTAGTTTCCACGAGGGCTAGAAATTAAGACTGTGCAACAATTTAGGCATCTAGTGGTGGTATAACATCTTACCATCACCTAAGGTTGGGCGGCGAGTGTTGCCCCTATTTTCTTGGTATGGGCATGAATCGACGCCTTGCAATGGTCAGTGGTCAATGGTCAGTTGCATGCATGTAATTAGCACTTAGCCCATAGCTAAAAGCTAGTAGGTGCAAAACAACTGACAATGGACAACTGACCTCAAATCCCCGGGATTGGTGGGGATGGGCTGAAAATTATCGTACAGCGTGGAGTTGATGGCGGTTGAATCTATGTCCAGTCTAGGCTAGACAGTTCCGCTCTTAGCTAATTTTATTGGTTATGTTACCTGAGCATACACCCATGGAATCGAGCACTGGACATCAAAGAGTGGACTATCACCTCTTGAAAGTCCAAGCGGAAATGATTAACCAGATTGCCCAGGTTACAAGGGGGACGTTAGTCCTCAATGAATTGCTACCCACCATAGCTAATCAATTACATCAAATCTTGCAAGTGAGTGGCTGTTTAATGTTTCCCACTCACCACCCTCCAGCTATGGCAACTCATCAAGTTAGCTTTCCCATTACCCAATCAGTGGAGAGTACAGGCGAGCCATGTCTGATCGAGGTATTTCGCCACCTCTTTCAGAGTTATCACTCCTGGCTAGCTCAGGGCAAACCGTTGATTATTCCTGAATCCCAGGGAAAACTCCCACCAGAACTGAAGGAATTAACCTATCCATGTGACCTCCGTACCATCATGATGGTGCCACTGCTGCATGGGCAGTCTTGTCTAGGTAGTATCACCTTGTATCAGTGCGATCACGAACGAGAATGGACAGTCCAAGAAATTGCCTTTATCCGAGGGATCGCCGATCATTTTGCCATTGCCCTAACCCACCAAGAACTTGAGCAACTCTATCAAAAACAAAGCCAAGAACTTAAACAAAAAGAGTCTGCACTAAAAGTAAGCGAGGCTAGAAACCGAGCCCTCTTAGAAGCGATACCAGATGTAATCTTTCGTGTCAATCGGGATGGCTTTTACTTGGATTGGAAAGCGGCCATTGAAAACCCTGTGCTGTTTCTCACCAATAACTGTATTGGGAAACATTTACATAACTGTTTACCCACTGAGGTAGCAGGATTAATTTGGGAGCATGTGGAAATAGCCCTAGAAAGTGATGAGATCCAAGTTATTGAGTCCCCAATCAGACAAGATGGTAAACTCCGCTACTTTGAGGCTCGTATTGTTAAAAGTGGGTTAGATGAAGTTGCTGTTATTGTCCAGGATATCACTGAGCGTATTGAAGCACGACTCACCCTAGCACAAGTCAATGATGCTTTGGAAGTCAGAGTTCAACAACGTACCGCTGCTCTGAGGAAAGCGAACCAAGCACTCAAGGGGGAGATTATTGAGCGCCAGAAGGCAGAAGAGCAGTTGCGGCAGAGTGAAGAGCGGTTTCGTAATGTTGTAGAAATTAGTAGCAATTGGATGTGGGAGATGGATGAAAATGCTGTCTATACCTACGCTAGTCCCAAAGTCTGGGACTTACTCGGTTATGAACCATCAGAAGTAGTTGGCAAAACTCCCTTTGACTTAATGTCACAGGAAGAGGCAAAACGTGTGATGGAAATTTTGGCTTCCTTTACCGTTTTAAAACACCCCTTTAGCAACTTGGAAAATACCAGAATTCACAAAAATCGTCAGTTAGTGGTTCTGGAAACCAGTGGTGTACCAATTTTTGATCGTATTGGCAAGTTTTGTGGTTATCGAGGGGTTGATAGAGATATCACTAAACGGAAAGAAACGGAAGTAGAAATTATAAATGCACTGGCTAAAGAGAAACAACTTGGGGAGCTAAAATCCCGGTTTATTACCATGACATCTCACGAATTTCGTACCCCTCTAACCACGATTTATTCATCAGCAGAGTTACTGGAACATTACGGAACAAAATGGTCAGAATATAAAATAAATAATCACCTACATCGCATTCAAAACATGGTTCAACATATGACCAGACTTTTGAATGATATATTGCTGATTGGCCAGGTAGAATCTGGTAAAATAGAGTTAAAATTAACCCCGATAGACTTGGAAAGTTTTTGCACCGATTTAATTTATCAAATCCAGCTTAATGACCGAAATTATCACACAATAAAATTTACTTATAGCTTAGAAAAGTTTGAAAATAAATTAGGTAGTAATCATGGAAGAAATAATGCGGCTAGTTCGTTCTCATCCGCCCGACCGTATATGGATGAAAAATTGCTTAGGCAAATTTTGGAGAATTTGCTGAGTAATGCACTGAAGTATTCTCCCAAAGGTAGCACGGTTGAGATTAAACTCACTTGCTCTGCCAATCAGGCTATCTTTAAAATCAGCGATCAAGGTATTGGTATTCCTGAAGAAGACCAAGGACTACTCTTTGAGACCTTCTATCGAGGTACGAATGTCGGTACAATTACCGGCACTGGCTTAGGACTGGCAATTGTCAAAAAGTGTCTCGATATCTACCAAGGTCAAATTGATCTAGAAAGTGAGGTAACTGTCGGTACAACGTTTACTGTAACCCTGCCAATATATTACGTGCTATCAAATTAATGATGAGAAAAATATTAGTTATTGAAGATGAAGAGTTTGTCCGGGAAAACATTATAGAACTCCTGGACGCTGAAGGGTTTGATGTCATTGGAGCAGAAAATGGTCGTGTTGGTGTTAATTTAGCTAAAGGAACTATCCCAGATTTAATTATCTGTGATGTCATGATGCCGGAAATGGACGGTTACAGTGTCTTAACATCCCTGCGTCAAGACTCAATGATGGCAACAGTTCCCTTTATTTTTTTAACCGCAAAGGCGGCTAAAAATGATTTTCGTCAGGGTATGGAACTAGGGGCAGACGACTATATTACCAAACCCTTTACCAGAGCAGAGCTCCTAGGGTCAATTGCCAGTAGACTCAAAAAAAAAGCTGCTGTTCATAAGCATTACAATACTGAACTTCAGGAAGCTAAAAATAAACTCAATTACTTGATCCACCATGACAGCTTGACAAACCTACCTAATCGCCTGTCGTTGCGAGAACGGTTTAAGCAAGTAAAACAACACATCGACGATAATCAAAAACTGGTTACCTTTCTGTGTTTGGGTTTAGATCGGTTTAATCAAGTTAACAATAATCTGGGTCATTTTTGGGGAGATTACTTACTAAAATTTGTGGCTGAAAGCCTCACTAATTGTGTGGATATTCAGGGTACAGTTGCTCGTTTAAATGGCGATAAATTTGCCGTTATTATAGCCACAGCTCAACACAAAAAAGATGTCATAAATGTTGTCAAAAGCATTCTTGAGAGCCTCTATCAAACCATCGTTCTGGATGATCAAGAAGTTTTTATAACCGCCAGTATTGGTATTGCAATTTATCCCCGTGATGGTGAAGACGTTGAACAATTACTCAATCATGCCAACCAGGCGATGCTTCAGGCAAAGCGTCACGGTGGTGATCAATATCAGTTTTACACCAGTGCCTTGAATGTCAATTCTTCAAATCATCTTACCTTGCAGAGTAGCTTACGCTATGCTTTGGAACGGGAAGAATTCCAGGTTTACTATCAACCCCAAATCAGTCTCGAGACAGGAAAAATTGTTGGTGCTGAAGCTCTATTACGTTGGCATCATCCAGAACTTGGTTTGATTCCACCAGCAAAATTTATTCCGATTGCGGAAGAAACGGGTCTAATTCTATCCATTGGAGAATGGATATTACAGCAGGCTTGTCAGCAAGCTAAAGTCTGGCAAAATGATGGATATACCTCTTTTCGTATAGCAGTAAATATATCAGGTCGTCAATTTAATAAACCGGAATTTTACCATAATTTAGTCAAGATTTTGCAGTCAACTGAGTTAACCTATCGAACTCTAGAACTAGAACTAACTGAAAGTATACTAGTAAAAAACACTGAGACGGCTATTCGTCAGTTAAATGATCTAAAAAACCTAGGCTTAGAAATTGCAATTGATGATTTTGGTACCGGATATTCTTCATTAAGCTATTTACAACAATTTCCCTTTGACGTTCTCAAAATTGATCAGTGCTTTGTCCGTAATATTGTGCAGAAACCTAACCAGGCTGCTATTACTAAGGCTATTATACAAATGGCAAAAAGTTTAAATCTACAACTGATTGCTGAAGGAGTAGAAACTCAAGAAGAATTGGATTTTATTTATTCTCATAAATGTGATCGAGTTCAGGGTCATTTGATTAGTAGGGCTTTACCAGCGTCGGAATTTAAACGTTTACTCAATAGCGGTATTGGCTTCCCACTACCTCAAGTCAATTAGATTAGTTTCACAAAGCGCAAAAAAATGGTAAGAACAAAAATTATGTTAATTGAAGATGAACCTTCAGTACGAGAAAATATACTGGAGTTACTGGAAGCTAAATATTTTGAGGAGATTGCTGGTAGGAATGGTCGGATTAGTATCGAGTTAGACCATTATAAACGCTAAATTTATTATTTAAGATGTTATAATGCCAAAAATTGATGGCTATAAGGTATTGCATGCGTTGCGCAAACATCCTGCTACGGCAACCATTCCTTTTATGTTTCTCACAGCTAGAGCTGAAAAAACTGATCAGCGCCAAGGAATGGAATTAGGAGCAGATGATTATCTGACCAAGCCATTTACTAGAGTAGAACTACTAGGAGCAATTACTACTCGATTGTAAAAGCAAGCTGCCCTTGAGTTGCAAAAAGATAAAAAACTGGATGATTTGCGCAGCCATATTAAACTGTCTTTGCTCTATGAAATGGATAAACCCCTAAATCGGATTCTGGATATTTCCAAACTAATCATGGAGAAATGGTAGAGTTTGGAACGATATCAAATTAAGACTATGGCAGAAGATATCCATCAGTCTGCTGAACGGTTATTAAGGTTAATTCAGAACTTTTGACTTTATGCAGAGCTTGAAATGAACGCTACAGATTCCAAAAAATAATAAAATCTGCGAAAGACTACCAGTAAATTACCTAATCCGGTTCTGGCTAATTTGATTCAGAATATTGCTCAAAAAACAGGACGGGTTGCGGATTTGCAATTAGATTGGGAAGAGGCTACTATTGCTATGTCGCCAAACCGACTTAATAAAATGTTGGAAGAGTTAATTAATAATGCCTTTAAATTCTCACAAGAGGGAACACCTGTTTGGGTCAATAGCTATTCAGAAAAGAATACGTTGATCTTGTCAGTCCACGACAAGGGACAAGGAATATCTGAAGCTGAAATGGCAGAATTGGAAGCTGACTTACAGTTTAAAGGTAACCTTTACGAACAACAAGGCTCAGGGTTGGGGCTGCTGATTGCTAAACGTCTAGTTGAGTTACACGGTGGTAAATTAACAATAGATAGTACACTAGGAGAACACACTACAGTGCAAGTAATCCTACCCCTAATCTCTAAAGGGCTACTCCCTTGACCAAGAACCATTTAACATCTACCATTTACCATGGACTTTATTTCCTTAAGTTAGTAGCTATCCTAGGAGAAAGAATATTCTATATTATGGAATGACTTGGGTAGGTTATATGCTTAAACCAAGAAGTGGAGGTATTTTGTTAGTTGGGTTGTAATCAGCTTAACCGTTATGGCAGGACATAGTAAATGGGCAAATATTAAGCGTCAGAAAGCGAGGGTTGACGCAGTTAAAGGTAAGACCTTTGCTAAAATCTCTCGGGAGATTATAGTAGCTGCTCGCAATGGCATCCCGGATCCGGAGGGTAATTTTCAGCTCCGGCAAGCGGTGGAAAAGGCTAAGGCAGCAGGGATTCCTAATGAGAACATTGAAAGAGCGATCGCAAAAGGAGCCGGTACCCTAGGCAATGAGAGTGACAATCTCGAAGAGATTCGCTATGAGGGGTATGGTCCAGGAGGCATTGCTATCTTGATAGAAGCTTTTACTGATAATCGGAATCGGACAGCAGCTGACCTGCGCTCAGCATTTACTAAAAATGGTGGCAATCTGGGTGAAACAGGCTGCGTTAGTTGGATGTTTGAGCAAAATGGTGTCGTTACGCTTACGGGTGATATCACAGAAGACCATTTGTTTGAAGCATCCCTTGAAGGGGGAGCTCAAACTTATGAGTTGAACGAGGATTCCGAAGGTGTAACGGCTGAGGTATTTACAGAAGTTAGCAACCTGGAAAACCTGAGTCAAATTTTGAAAAATCAGGGCTTTGAGGTCAGTGAGGCGCAGTTGCGCTGGATTCCTAGTAATACGGTGGAAGTGACTGACCCAGATCTGGCGCGGACGCTTTTGAAATTAATGGATGCCCTGGAAGACTTGGAGGATGTACAAAATGTCACCGCCAATTTCGAGATGTCTGATCAGCTGATGTCCCTGAGCATGATCTAGCAGATAGAATATTATAGACCACTATAGGTGATTTTAAATGTTTCTATCTGCCAAGACAAAGCAAAAGCGAACAGATGACCAAAAGGTCGTAATGGCTAGATGCGCAGGCATCGCTCCCCCCCGATTGGGCAAGAGGAGGGTTTTAGCTAAGTCCGGTGCTTTGTCCCAGGATGGATACAAGCCAAACCATCTCATCTTCAAGCAGTTATTAAATAACCAGCCTCTCAAACTCACGTTCAAGAATGGGCAAACAGCTTGTGCTATTCAACTGGATCATTCTGTGGACTTGTCTGCTGCCCTGAACCAAATCGGTCTTCACGGCTCCCGTCCGGTTCTAGTGGTAGTCGGGGGGGCAAGTAATATGAGTGATATGAGTATGGCTCGTCTGCGCTTGTTGTTTGTCAATGTACTAGCTCCCATTGCTGAAACCCTGGGAGCATGTGTGGTGGATGGTGGTACCGATACTGGGGTAATGCAGATGATGGGGCAAGCTCGTGCTGAGATTGCTGGCACCTTTCCCTTAGTAGGTATTGCCCCAGTGGGCAAGATTGCGCTTCCTGATGCACCCCCCTCGTATTCTGGTGAAACATCACTGGAGCCACATCATACTCATTTTGTGCTGATTCCTGGGTCTACCTGGGGTGATGAATCCCCCTGGTTGGCTCGTATAGCTACTACCCTGGCAGACGGAAAGCCATCAGTCACAGTAATGGCTAACGGTGGGGCGATTACCTTGCTAGACTTATTTGAAAACAAGAAAGCTGGACGACCATTGGTAGTTCTTGGCGGCAGTGGTCGGTTGGCAGATGAAATTACTATGGCAGTAAGCTATCCAGAACAAGAAGCACGAGAATCTGTTACGGAACTATTACAACCAAATCACTTACAACAAAATCACTTGACCTGTTATGACCTCTCACAACCATTCAGTGAATTGACTAAAATCATCATGGAGGGACTGACGAGACAGTCAAGGTACACATTGACACTCCCCGTCCGCTGAAGAACGGGGATTCTTGGCTCTACGACTCGTCTTGCTATCCCTTGCCGGAGCCAGGAAAAGTAGAGGACAAATCTCCCCGAGCGTTTAGATCATTGACCTAGGTTTCGGTGTGCCCCACCGTACCTTTTTTATATGGATAGACAGATACTTTTTCTTATCTAATTTTTTCATAGACGTTAAAGCCGTTAGACCAAATTACGCAATACGTATCTAATACATATTTTTTACGTTGTCTACTTATGATTAGATAATACCTATCTAAATATTAGTTTATTACTTATGGTTTTATTATAGCACATGGAAAAGCCGTCCTACAAGGACGGGGCGCGATTACCCAAAATTTTTGGTAAAAAGCACATAGACTAAAGCACATAGACTGCACATAGACTGTCATGACGTCAGAAGTTGAGGCTACATACTCCCCTGGGCCAAGCCCAACCCTCAAACGTGCTTGGGAACGTCAGCGTACCTATAGCAAAAATGCCACAGGGGCTCAGAAACGTTTCTTTCTGCTGCGGATAGGAATTCTGGTATTGAGTGTGTTGGCTACTTTGCTAGCTGTGGTCCACTCAATGTTGGTAGAACGCCTCACTGAGTCACACCACACGGTCAAAGTGATTCACTACGTTCTTCTACTAGTGCCAATTGCTCTAAGTGTACTACTAGCAGGTGCAGTTAAGTTCGACAAAGGTGGCAATTGGATTCTGTTACGGGGTAGTGCCGAGGCAATTAAAAGGGAAATTTACTGTTACCGTGCGCAAGTTGGGGAATACAGTGATAACACGTCCCGGGATGCTAAGCTGGCACGTAAGGTCAAGGTGATTAGTCAAAGGCTAAAGGGAACCACAGTTCACCACACTAGTTTTAGCCCCTACGAGGGGGAACTTTCCCGCAGAAAACGCTCATCCTTAAGCAAAGACAAGAAAAGCAACGACAAGAAACGTCAGGAAGCTCAACAGCATAATCAAGACGATAAGTTTTCTGACCTAACCCCCGAAAACTACCTAGTCTGGCGAGTGGAAGACCAGTTTAAGTGGTACCGAAAGCGAACTAGGAAACTTGACATACAATTGCATGGCTACCAGTGGGGAGTATATATCTTGGGTGGTGTGGGTTCATTTCTGGTGGCGCTCGGTGAAGACACCTGGGTGGCGGTCACTACAGCCTTAGCTGCGGCATTTTCTAGTTTCCTGGAATTGAAACGGGTTGAGACAACGCTGATTGCCTACAACCAAGCAGCTGATGATTTGTACGATATAAGCACTTGGTGGCATGGTCTCTCAGACCAGGAAAAATTGGAGAAATTTGAGTTATTGGTGATCAGTACAGAGAAAACCATCCAAAGCGAAAATGTAGGTTGGGTGCAAGAGATGAATGATGCACTAGCAGAACTCTATGGTGAAACCGAGCAGTCGGAGGCTAAGGGAAAAAACCCATCTCCGTCTCAGAAAGTGGATACGAAATGATATCATTAATAACCTTGACAGGTTGGCTTTATTGTGGTAATCGTTCAGCCCATGGGCAGAGCATCTGAGGTGACACCTAAATCCTGACCATTGTTCACCTGCTCCCCATCCGTTACCCATCCGTTACCCATCCATTACCCATTCGTTGCCCCTATTTCCTTCTCACAACTCTTCAAGCTTGCTCGATTTACGAAATCCAGGGTGTTACAAGTGTAGTGTTAAGTAGATCTCCTCACTTAGACCCCTGGACAAATGACTACATTTTTCGATGCCTTCATCTCTTACGGACGTGCTGACAGCAAAGCCTTTGCTACTAAACTTGACGCTAGACTAACACAATTGGGCTTAACTGTCTGGTTTGACCAGAAGGACATTCCGCCTGCTGTCGATTGGCAGCATCAGATTGATAATGGCATTGAGAGAAATCATAACTTCATTTTTATCATTTCCCCCCATGCCGTTAATTCAAAATACTGCCTCAAAGAAATTGAACTGGCTATTAAATACAATAAACGCATTATTCCTTTAGTGCATGTTAAATCCCCTCGGGATAAAATTCCTACGATTATCCGTAAACTGAACTGGATCTATTTCCAAGATAAAATCAACGATTTTGAAGCCTCCTTTAAACAATTAATGAATTCCATCCGTAAGCATGCTGATTATGTAGAACAGCATACTCGGTTTTTAGTGAAAGCTCTGGAGTGGGACAGAAATCAACAACAAACTAACCACCTGTTAATCCAATCAGAACGGATTCAAGCTGAATTTTGGTTAAAGGTGCGGTTTCAAAAAGAGCAGGCTCCTTGTGTGCCAACGGATTTACATTGTGAGTTTATTTGTGAAAGCATCAAAAATGCCAATAATTTAATGACCCAAGTATTTATATCTTATTCTGATAAAGATAAAGATATCAAGGATAAAATTTGCCAAAATCTGATGCGGGAAGGAATCACAATTTGGAAACATGAAACTGATATTAAAACCGGTATAGACTTCCAAGCGGCAATTAACCAAGGAATCGAGGAAGCTGATAATCTCATTTACTTAATTTCACCCAATTCGATTCAATCAAAATACTGTCAGCAAGAACTTGAACACGCCTTTGCTCACAATAAACGGATTATATCCCTACTGATTGAATACACGGATATCGACCAAATTCCACCAAAAATTCGCTCATTACAATTCCTAGATTTTACTAAGTATAACAATGAAGCAAACTACCGCTTCATGGCTGCTCAATTATTAAAAGAATTAAATCAAGATGCTCTCTATTACGAAGAGCATAAGCTTTTGTTAGTCAAAGCGCTCAAATGGTTGAGCCAAAACCGCAATTCTAGCATTTTATTGCGGGGTCACAATTTAAACTATTACGAAAACTGGCTGAAAGTAAATCGGCAACGTGTCGAACATCCACCACTAGGATTACATCAAGAATTTATTGCTGCTAGCACGAATCAACCAAAGGAATCTTATTTAGACGTTTTTATTTCTTATTCCCGTACTGATTCAGATTTGGCTAGGAAGTTAAATGAGGCATTGCAGTTACAGGGTAAAACGACTTGGTTTGACCAAGAAAGTATTCCTCCGGGCAGTGATTTTCAGCAGGAAATATATCGGGGAATTGAACAGTCTGATAATTTCTTATTTATTATTTCCCCTGCTTCGGTAAATTCACCCTACTGTGCTGGGGAGGTAGACTATGCTCAGACATTAAATAAACGGTTTGTGACTGTGCTTTCTACACAGGTACCAGCAACAGTGCTACATCCTGGATTAGCTAGCATCCAGTGGATTGATTTCAATAGGCATCGAGGAGATTTTTATCCCAATTTCAGTGAATTGGTCAGAACCCTTGATACTGACCGAGAGCATGTGCGCAGTCACACCAAATGGTTGCAACGAGCTAGGGAATGGCAGCAGTCTCACCAAGATACAGATTTGCTGTTGCGTGGCAGCGAATTTTCTATTGCCCAACAATGGTTGCTTGATGCCGAGACCAATGATAAACAGCCGACTGCGACATCTTTACACAAGGAATATATTGCTAAAAGTCGGGATGCCATATCGATTTTGAGAAAACAGGAAAAGCGTCGATTAGTCATCTTACGGTTGTCCCTTACTTTGATGAGTGCAGCATTTGCAGCAGCTGTTGGCTTTGGCTTGGTTGCTTTCATGCAATGGAAACGAGCAGAAACGGTAAGCGTTGGTCACATTAATGCTCTGAGTCGATATTCACTGGCTCTGAGAAAATCACATCAGGAATTTGATGCCCTGATCGAAGCAATCAGGGCTGCACGGCAACTGCAAAAACAGAGACGCAGTGTAAAACCTGAAACTGAGAGTCTGGTTAGGACAGCATTGCACGGAGCAGTGTCTTGGGTTAGAGAATACAACCGTTTGGTAGGCCATGACAGTTGGGTGACTAGTGTTAGTTTTAGCCCTGACGGTAATCTGATTGCTTCTGCTAGTAAAGACCATACTGTCAAACTTTGGAGCCGCAACGGTAAGGCACTCCAAACCTTGAAGGGACATAACGGTACCGTTTGGAATGTGAGTTTCAGCCCAGATGGCAAGACTATTGCTACAGCTAGTCAGGATAAGACGGTCAAACTGTGGAGCTTAGACGGGAAAAACCTCAAAACGTTTAAAGGACATCAGCGTGGAGTGCGGAGCGTCAGTTTCAGTCCCGATGGCAGGATGCTGGCTACGGCTAGTAACGATAATACTGTCAAGCTGTGGAGCCTCAATGGCAAGCAACTCCAAACGTTTGAGGGGATTGCGGCTGGATATCGCAGCATCAGCTTTAGTCCGGATGGCAAAATTCTGGCTTCTGCTGGAAGTAACAACACTATCAAACTCTGGCACCTGGACGGCAGAAGTATGGCAACGTTCAAGGGGCATAAGGCTGAGGTTTATAGCGTCAGTTTCTCACCCCAAGGCAAGATGATTGCTTCTGCTAGTGAGGATAAGACTATCAAACTCTGGAGCCTTGATGGTCGGGAACTGAAGACTTTTCCAAAGAAATTAGCTGGAGTCAGAAGCGTCAGGTTCAGCCCGGATGGCAAAACCCTCGCCTCTGCTAGTCGGGATAAAAGCGTTAAACTCTGGAGCCTTGATGGCTCGGAACTCCAAACCTTGCGAGGGCATCAGGCTGGGGCTTATGACCTTAGCTTTAGCCCAGATGGCAAGACTCTGGCTAGTGCTAGTGAAGATAAAACGATTAAACTCTGGCGCTTAGATGCCAAAACACCTCGCACCTTCAAGGGTCATAGGAGTAATGTCTGGAGTGTTAGTTTTAGCCCAGATGGCAAAACCTTGGCTAGTGCTAGTGAAGATAAAACTGCTAAACTATGGCATTTAGATTATACCTGTAGCAAGCAAGGATTAGGGGAGAGAAGGTCTAGTAAAACTATCAATGTGCTGGATTTTTGTTTGACTCCAAATGTTCTAGAAAACCACAGGGATGCAGTTTTTAGTGTTAGTTTTAGCCCGGATGGCAAAACTATTGCTACGGGTAGCCGGGATAGTACGGTTAGACTTTGGAGTAAGGATGGTAAAAAAATCCAAACACTCCAGGGGCATCGGGCTCGAGTCTTTAGCGTTAGTTTCAGCCCTGACAGTCAGACTATTGTATCTGGCAGTTGGGATCAAGCTGTCAAGCTTTGGAGTTTTAAAGGAAGAGAAAGCCAAAACTTGAAAAAGCTTAGGGCTGCGGTTAGAAGTGTTAATTTTAGTCCCGATGGTCTGATGATTGCTGCTGGTAGTGATGATAATACTATCAAGCTTTGGAGTCGGGGAAATTTATGTAATGGTGAATTAAAATCAGCAAAATTAAAAGCAGCAAACTTAAAAGCAGCAGTTGGATCAGACCATAACACAAATTTTTTGCCTTTTTGCTTAACTCCTACTATCCTCAAAGGTCATGATGATGTGATCTGGAGTGTCAGTTTTAGTCCCGACAGTCAGATGCTTGTCTCTGGTAGTGAGGACGAAACGGTTAAACTTTGGAGTAGAGACGGTAAAGAAATCCGAACTCTCAAAGGGCATCAGGGTAAGGTGTTTAGCGTTAGTTTCAGCCCAGATGGCAAGATGATTGCTTCGGCTAGTGGTGACAAAACGGTTAAACTCTGGAATTTGAAGGGGCAAGAAATTGAAACTCTGATTGGACATAATGATGGCGTTTTTAGCCTCAGTTTCAGTCCCGATGGCAAAATCCTGGCTTCATCTGACTCCAGTGGCAATGTGATTATGTGGAATATGGATATAAGTTTAGATTTCAATGACCTTCTGAGTCGGGCTTGTGATTGGGTAGGGGATTATCTCAAGCACAATGCTGAAATCGATGAAAGCGATCGCACTCTTTGTTATGGCATTAAACCCAAATCAAAATAGATTGGATTAATCAAAGGCAAGAGCCAAGAGGCAAGAGTTGGGTGCATCTCAAACTCGTAAATCTATGAGTAAAGTAAGTGTGGGGAGTGTGGGAAGTGTGGGGAGGGTGGGGAGATAGGGAGATAGGGAGATAGGGAGATGGGGGATATTTTTATTAAGGGGAATTGTAATAACATGATCTTAGCATTCTATTATCCTGAGTGTTTTTGCATGCATTGAGATGCACCCCAACAGTTAATCAACTATAGAGAGATTTTGGGTAATTTTAAAACTCAATTGGGTATAGAAAGGGAGAGATACTTGTGGAAAAAGCATACACAAAAGACTTTAATTACTGGACACAACAAACAGCACAGCTGTTGCGAGAAGGTCGTTGGCAAGAGATTGACTTAGAAAATCTGATTGAGGAGGTTGAAGACTTGGGCAAGAGTGAAAGGCGGGGAATTACCAAAAAATTTGGGTAATCGCGCCCCGTCCTTATAGGACGGCTTTTTTTTAAATTAAGACTTGACGGTTTTCTCGCATCGTGTTAATATAGATGAATAAAAAAAAAATAATGTTCTAGATAAACATGATCTTAAAATAAGTAGATGATGTAAAAAATAAGCTAAGAGATAAGCCTATTGCATAATCAAATCTAACGATTTGGATATCTACGAAAACATCATAAGATCAAGAAAAAGTTTATCTAACTTGTTAACTAGATTAGGTACGGTGGGGCACACCGAAACCTGGGTCATAGACCAAGTACGCTTGTGAAGAGGAGACCTCTATTTTTTCTGGCTCCGGCCTGGTTAAACAAGTCACCCCGTTGAAGCAAGAATCCCCGTCCTTCCAGGGCGGGGAGTGTCAATAGCCAATTGATTCGCCTGCTGTTACATTTGCTCAAGTGGCAATACCAGCATCAGCGTCGCTCGGATAGCTGGCTGGATTCGATTACTGACGCATTGAAGATAGTCCGAGTCTCAGGAGCTATCCAGCCCAGCAGCTGGAACAAAGCTATCAGCGGGCTCGCCGTAAGGCAGCCCAGCAAACCGGAATGCCTGTTTCGGTTTTCCCAGAGGCTTGCCCCTATTCTCTTGAATTGGCCTTAGATCAGGATTGGTTACCAGAAGCTGAAAATTAAAGCCTATTTTATGATAAAATAGGGAATATTGAATTAATTGATATTGGGGTGAGTTAAACCATAACTTGGAATGAAAAAATCAAGGCACTAGAGGCATGGGTTGATAAATTGTAAAAGAATAACTCCTCATACAATTAAGCTGTGTTTTTAAAGTTAAGTTATCATGACCCTGATCAAAACTAAGCGCTTTAGCCTAGCTGACTATCATCGCTTGATTGATAATGGTTTTCTAACAGAAGATGACCGGGTGGAGTTGATTCGGGGAGAGTTAATACAAATGGTGGCGAAGGGTACCTCCCACTCGGTTTGCAACACTAAGTTATGGCGAGAGTTGGACAGACTAGTAGGCGACCGTGGGGTGGTACGGGGACAGGAACCAATCATCCTATCCAACGACAGTGAACCGGAACCGGATGTTGCGATCGCATGGGGTCAGGCGGATGACTACTTACCAAATCACCCTTATCCAAAGGATATATTGCTGGTTATTGAGGTGTCAGATTCAACCCTGGAGTATGACCAGACCGTAAAGCTCTCCTTATATTCAGAAAACCAAGTTCAGGATTACTGGATTGTTAACCTGGTGGCTGGTCAACTAGAGTGCTATACTCAGCCCTATCAAGATACTCAAAGAAATTTCGGCTATCGGGTCAAACGGGTGGTGTTGCCCAATGAAACGGTTACCATTCCTGGCCTTGGAGATTTGTTCCTAGAGTTAAGTCGTGTGTTTCCAGGTTGAACAAAATTGGATCAGTTGATGGGTTGATCTAAAAGCGTCAAAATGAAAAAGAGTATATATTCCTATTTACCGAGACACTTACTACTATAATTATGGCGCTGGAACTGCTGATTCAAACTACCTCAGCAACCCATCAAAGTTTTGATTACGACCTAGCCATTGTCGGGGGTGGCATTACTGGTTCTACCCTGGCCTGTGCGTTGAAACATTCTGGGTTGAGCGTATTACTCATAGAAGCAAAACCGAAGTCAGTGGCAGCTGCCAGGATACAAGCCTATGCTTTGTCTATCCTCTCAGGGCGTATTTTCGCAGGTATTGGGGTTTGGGATAAAATCCTGCCGCATATTAGCACATTTCGGCAGATCAAGCTTTCCGATGCGAACCATTCCGGTGTGGTAAATTTTCTCCCTTCAGATTTAGGTACCAACGCCCTAGGGTATGTGGGAGAACACCGTCCGGTTCTAACCTCGTTGCAAGAATTTTTGACAGATTGCCCCAATGTTGACTGGCTGTGTCCAGCAGAAGTAGTGGATGTAGACTATCAGGAGTCTGGGGTGGAGATTACTGTCAAGGAGGGTGATACTCAGCATCGCATTAGGACAAGGCTAGTGGTGGCGGCTGATGGAGCGCGATCGCAAATTCGGACTAAGGCTAGGATTACGACTCGTGGCTGGAAATACTGGCAATCTTGCGTCACTGCCCGGATTAAAACCGAAAAGCCCCATAATAATACGGCTTTTGAACGCTTCTGGCCTAGTGGTCCGATGGGGGTGCTGCCCTTATCAGAGAATCGCTGCCAGGTGGTGTGGACAGCACCCCATGCTGAAGCCAAAGCTTTAAAAGAACTAGACGAAGATCAGTTTCTAGCTAAGCTGGAATACTACACTGGTGGTCTGTTGGGTCGCTTGGAATTGGAATGCGATCGCTATTTGTTTCCAGTGCAATTGATGCAGAGCGATCGCTACATTCAGTCACGATTGGCACTAATTGGTGATGCTGCCCATTGTTGCCATCCTGTCGGTGGTCAAGGACTAAATCTCGGCATTCGCGATGCTGCTGCCCTTGCCCAAGTTTTGACTGAGGCACACCAAGCAGGGGAAGATATTGGAGCCATAGAGGTCCTTAAGCGCTATGAAAACTGGCGCAAGCAAGAGAATCTGGTCATATTAGGGTTTACCGATACCCTAGATCGGATGTTTTCCAACAACTGGTTACCAATAGTGGGGATACGCCGTCTCGGCCTATGGATGCTGCGCCGTATTCGTCCAGTCAAGATTTATGCTTTGAAGTTGATGACTGGTTTAAGGGGAAATATTCCTCAAGTTGCTCAACAATAGAGCAGTGACTCTCTTACTCAATTACTGCTAGAGAGCGCTGCGATCAGAATTCTGGTTAAGGGTTCTAAATCCGTTGGTACCCGGTAGAGAGTCAATTGTTGGGTGATTAATTTATCTTGACGGTGCAGAATACCAAACTGCCAGATTGTTCCAGTTGAAACGGCTCCAAATAGTTGTGGCTGTTGCTCAACCGATGCGCATTTCTCCCACTGATCGAGAGCGATCAGTTCGACTGCCATCTGAGTGAAACCATTGGTAAGATCCTCTTGCTTTGCCTCAACTACTAACAGATTAGTCGTTGTCCTCAGCAAATAGTCCAACGCGCCTTGAAGCTGATTGCTGACCTTGATTGAATACTCAATTCGCAATTGCGCCCTTGTGTAGTGAATTAAATCTGCCATCACAGGTGCAATTAACATCTCCCGCCGGGATTGTTCGTTGCTCAGATCCAGGTAAGGTAAGATTTCTTCGAGGCGTGATTGGCGCTCCTGCAATCGATCTAACTCACCCTGATATTGCCGCAAATCCAATAAGGTACGTTCTAGTGAATAGCCATATTCTGCCAAGATTTCATCCGTCGGAGTTTTGAGTTTGGCTATTTCACTGAAGCTATAAGAACGGTTGGGGTCGAGCAGAGGCATAGGATGGAAACCAGAAATCAGCAATTAAGGGGAAATATTCCTCAAGTGGCTCTACAATCAAGCATCGCTTAAGTCAATAGAACACTTCTTTCTAGTTTGGCTTACCTCGTCAAGCCAGTAAGACCTCGACAAAAATGTTTAGTTTCGTATAGCGTTGTCGAGGATTTACTTTTTGTGTGTTAACTGACTCGATATTTTGAGCCATAAACGTCTCGATCCGGAACAAGTTTATTGATAGTTTATGATTATCAATTCTAAATATAACACAGATAGAATGTTTTTTTCGTTAATCGTCAGATAAAATTTCAACAATCTTTACACTAACTAACCGCCACACCCCCTCACCCCATTACCAGTCAATATTTGTTATGGTATTGGTTCAAAAACTATTCATTGTAATTACCTAGACAGAAAAAAATATGGAAATTCGCGGAACCGATACACCACGGTTAGACTGGACTGGCGATGGCCTAGCCATTGGGTTATTTGAGGATGCTGTAGAGCTGACTGGTGATTTAGCCGAGTTGGATCAGAAACTGGCTGGTACGATCACAGAATTGATCGAGGAAACAGAATTTAAAGGTAGCGCTAATAGTTCTGCTGTCACCCGTGTGGGATCCGGTAGCCCAATCCGTAAAATTATCCTGGTAGGATTGGGTAAACCTGATGACCTGACGTTAGATACATTGCGCCGTGGGAGTGCCACAATTGCTCGGACTGCCAAACAGCAAAAGATTACAACTCTTGGAATTAGCCTACCCGTGGTTAATGATTACCCGGCAGCAACCGCACAAGGGATCACTGAGGGGATAATCCTGGCACTACACCAAGACAATCGCTTTAAGTCGGAATCGGAGGATAAGGGCGCAAAGCTGGAACAGATTGATTTACTGGCATTGGCTGGGCAAGAAGCAGGGATTGATAAGGCTCAGAAAATCTGTGAAGGAGTAATTTTGGCACGAGAGTTGGTGGCAGCACCAGCTAATCAGGTGACACCAATTAGTTTGGCTCAGACAGCAGAGGAGCTGGCATCAGAGTATGGTTTTTCCCTGGAAATCTTGGACAGGGAAGCCTGTGAAGAACTGGGAATGGGTGCTTTTCTTGGGGTTGCCAAAGCCTCAGATCTGCCTCCCAAGTTTATTCATATGACCTATAAACCTGATGGTACTCCAAAACGCAAATTAGCGATTGTGGGTAAGGGCTTAACCTTTGACTCCGGTGGCTTGAATCTTAAAGGTGCTGGTAGTGGCATCGAGACTATGAAAATGGATATGGGGGGGGCGGCGGCTACCTTGGGGACTGCTAAGGCAATTGGCCAGTTGAAGCCGGATGTCGAGGTTCACTTTATCAGTGCGGCCACGGAAAATATGATTAGTGGTCATGCCATGCACCCAGGGGATATTCTTACTGCTTCTAATGGTAAGACGATTGAGGTCAATAATACGGATGCCGAAGGAAGACTAACCCTAGCAGATGCTTTAGTGTTTGCGGAAAAATTAGAGGTGGATGCGATCGCAGATTTAGCTACCTTGACTGGTGCCTGTGTTGTAGCATTGGGAAATGATATTGCTGGTTTATGGACCACTGATGAAACAATAGCGCAACAGTTTAAAGATGCGGCAGAAGCGGCTGGTGAAAAATTATGGCAGATGCCCATGGAAGAGAAGTACTTTGAGGGATTAAAGTCTCAAATTGCTGATTTCAAAAATACTGGACCCCGTGCAGCTGGTTCGATTACGGCAGCCTTGTTCTTGAAGCAATTTGTTAAGGAAACGCCTTGGGTACATATCGATATTGCTGGAACAGTTTGGACTGATAAAGAAAATGGTTGTAATAATTCTGGTGCGACTGGCTTTCCAGTTCGTACTTTAGTGAATTGGGTATTGAGTGAGACTTAAGGTAATAGGTAATGGGGAATGGGTAATAAGTAATCGGTAACTGACCCAACTATACTTAATATCATTACTTAAGATCATTCCTTAGTTTAGCAACCCCCTAGTAAGGCACGGCGGAAATAAAGATACCTTTCAAAAAGAGCGAAACACTTATATAATAAGTATGCAATAATTTTGAATTTTAACTTCCGCCCAGCATTACTAGCTATGGGTTTTTAAGGAAAGCCATTGGCTGAGCTAGATAATTTTATGATTTTATGGAACAGGGAATAGGTAATAGTTAAAAACTCCTGTGTACCTGATAAGTATGGAAAACTCTATACATCGAATCGAAATGAAGTTTTAGCAATTGGTGAGCGCTTTTCACATAAACAAACTGGAATCAACTTGAAAAAAAACTCCCAAGGTTTTGGCTTGATATTTGCTAATTTCTCGCTTTCCATTAACGATGTCATCAACGGTTTTTTTAGAGCCAATAATTCCCACTAAATCCGCTGGTTTTATGTCTTTTTGATCCATTAAAAAAAGTAACATAGACTGAGGCTCAGATCTAATCCCTGGTGAGTAATAGTCTTGTTCAAATTTTTCAATTAATGTAATCAGCAATTCATAAATTTCATCTTCTTCTGGTGTTCGTTTAGGTCGGTGCATCAACTCTTCTACAAAAGCTAAAGCTTTTTCATTCTCTTCTTCTGTTTTAATCATTTTAGGTTGATATTTAATTAACAGTTTTTTTATGGCTTTTGATTAAAAGTAAGGGTCATTCTTCCAGTTATTATAGTCGTATTCTGCGTGATTCAGAATATACTTGATGTAAATTAAATGCTTTTCATAATCTATACTTACAATTAAGCGGTACTTATTCCCCTTAATATTAAAAACTGTAAAATTTCCTACTGCTTCAGCTTTTCTAAAAACTGATTGTACCTCAACTAAGTTAGACCAAGTAGCCTGATTGGCAATCTTATACCAGTTATCGAGAGCATCATGGCAATCAGCGTGTTTTTCACTAAATTCCCGCAAACGTCGATAGCTGATCACATGCATTTGATATCCTCTTTGGTGCCCTGAACCTAGACACAACTCTGATTTCCTGTCTTGATGCAAAGCGCGAGTGGGGGAAACCACGGCAAAGCGCGAGTGGGGGGAACCACGGCAGTCGCTCATGGGGGAAACCCCCAAGACCGCGCTGCCTCCCCAAGACCGCGCTGCCTCCCCAAGACCGTAATGGTGCGTTTTCCGCATTAAGAATGAAATTCGCCACGGGTCGCACCTCTGCATCGCTTTATTTTGAAACCAAAGGGAATAGAGCTATTCCAAGTTATGTTAACTAGCCCAATCAACTTTTGCGTAATCGGATTGCCTTGAATGGGACTGGTCTTGAACTGGGGCAATAAAAATGATTGATAACGCCCAAATTTATTAAACCTGGGAAATCCATATTATCTGGTGTTAAATGCTTCTATGGTCTTGTGCAGTGGTTTAATCACATCCTGAGTTACCTGAGAGTGAAATGCTTTTTGGGGCTTGAAGCTCGAAGACAGATAAAATTATTATTTTTAAGGCCACAGTAGTTCTGACTTTGAATACCAACCAATGATCAGCATATCACAATAATGGTCATGGTCACAGAGAACGTAGTGCGTTCGCGAAGCGTGGCCTACGGCCAATCGCGAAGCGTGACATGCACGGGCTTTGCCCGACGCTGCGCGAACGGTCAATCGCATTTTGGGAAGTCTGTAGGGTGGGCATTGCTGGGCAAATCCCAAACCACTTCCAACGAAGCCTAGCCACCAATGCCCACCAACTAAGGTTTTTCATTCCCAACTGTTTGAGCCATGGTTTGAACCATCTCAGGCCAATGGGGTGCTTGTCACCATCAGCTAACCGTAAGTGATAGGTTAAAACAGAAGCCATCATTCTCCCAATTGACACTTGAAACCCCACTCTAGTTACTGGCAACTGCGACCTTACCTTCGTTCCCAACGCTTAACTCTGGCTCAGACATTGGTTTGTACATTAGTATTCACCGTCTGCTGGCCCCTACTCCTTTGGCTATCTGAGCCCTTTTTTGCTGTGGTCGGACAGGGAAAACTGGTCAGGAGTCTTCAGCTAGCTGGGTTAGCTGCTGTTGTATTTCTGACCCAGAAAATAGCGCAGTACTGTTTATATACCCTATCAGCAAAAGCTTCACTACAGATTGCCCTCCATTTACGCCAAAACGTTTTTAACCATTTGCAGCGCCTCAGTATTGGTTACTTTGAAGCTGCTAGAACTGGTGACCTTACCTACCGACTCACCGAAGATCTCGATCGGATTGGGGAGGTGATTTACAAAATTGTTCGTGATTTTATTCCTTGTGTCTTGCAACTGATTGTAGTACTAACTGCTGTCATCTATATTAATCCAGAACTGACCTTAGCCATAGTAATTATTGCACCATTGATGGGCTTGTTGATTGGTTGGTTTGGGGAACAGATCCGGAAATTCTCCCATCGCAGCCAAAATCGGATATCGGATTTGTCCGCAATGCTGACGGAAGTGTTTAGCGGGATTCGGTTAATCCAAGCTTTTGCCGCAGAAGACTATACCCTGGAAAAATTTAGCCAAGAAGCGGAAAACAACCGCAAAGCCAAGTATGCTGCTGAACGCCTCAGAGCAATTCAGTTTCCAATAGTTGGTTTTCTAGAAGCGTTGTGCTTCTTGTTACTATTATTGTTGGGAGCATGGCAAATTGCTGAAGGTAACCTCACGGCTTCCAAGTTTGTCAGCTACGGTATCGGTGTTGCCATGTTGATTGATCCGATCAACATCTTAACCCAAAACTATAATGAGTTCAAACAGGGAGAAGCATCCATAGACCGCATCTTTGAACTATTTGCCCTTGAGCCAACGGTAATGGAAAAGCCAAGCGCTATAGTTTTACCCCCAGCGACGGGTAGGGTGGAATACTGTAATGTCAGCTTTGCTTATCAACCTGGTGACCCTGTACTGAGAAATTTGAATTTAGAAATTGCTCCAGGAGATGCGATCGCATTAGTAGGCGCTTCTGGTGCTGGTAAAACTACTTTGGTTAATCTCCTGCCCCGCTTCTATGATCCGCAATCTGGAGAAATCCTAATTGATGGAATTAATATTCAAGATATTACCCTCAATAGTCTACGCCGTCAGATTGGCATTGTTCCCCAGGATACCACTCTCTTTTCAGGTACTATTGCTCAGAATATTGCCTTTGGTCAATTAAAACCTGACTTTAAAGCTGTTCAGGAAGCGGCTAAGATTGCCAATGCTCACCAATTCATTATTAAACTATCCCAAGGATATCACACTTGGGTAGGGGAGAGGGGAATTAATTTATCGGGAGGGCAACGACAACGGATTGCGATCGCACGAGCGGTACTGCTCGATCCTAGAATCTTGATTCTCGATGAAGCTACCTCCGCTTTAGACTCAGAATCAGAAGCCTTAGTACAAGAAGCCTTAGAACGGATTATGAAAGACCGCACTGTTTTTATTATTGCTCACCGATTAGCAACAGTGCGCCGTGCTGACCGGATTCTGGTTGTAGAACAAGGACGAATTGTTGAATCGGGAAACCATGAAGTACTGTTAGAAAAAGGTGGTCGTTATGCTCGGTTTTATGCTCAGCAATTTAATTGATTTAATTGCTCTAGTAAAGGGAACAGGGAACAGCGGAATCGGGAATCGGGAATCGGGAATCGGGAATCGGGAATCGGGAATCGGGAATCGGGAATCGGGAATCGGGAATCGGGAATCGGGAATCGGGAATAGTAGACAATAATTGTCACAATTTATTTAGGATTTATATCTAGTCATTACTCTTGAAATAATCAATCATGAATTATAGCAATTTGCAGATATTTTGATTATC
The DNA here is from genome assembly GCF_010672795.1 of Moorena sp. SIO1G6. Taxonomy (NCBI): domain Bacteria; kingdom Bacillati; phylum Cyanobacteriota; class Cyanophyceae; order Coleofasciculales; family Coleofasciculaceae; genus Moorena; species Moorena sp. SIO1G6. Next base: position 40,126 of record NZ_JAAHFZ010000008.1, on the reverse strand, counting down.
AAAATTGAACAAAAAATATTGATTAAATTTTTCAATTGGCAATAATAAATCACTTATATTGAATGCTAAATAGTTTTTCCCTGTTCCCTGTTCCCTGTTCCCTGTTCCCTATTCCCTGTTCCCTGTTCCCTGTTCCCTGTTCCCTGTTCCCTAAAAACTTAGAAATATTTACTTAGTAAAGTCGCCAACCGCTATATGAACAATGAACCTATTTTCAAAGTGCGTGACGTGACTAAAACCTATCAGATGGGGGAGGTGAATGTTCAGGCACTAAAATCAGTTACTATTGACCTCTATGGAGGAGAATTTGTAGTATTGCTTGGTCCGTCTGGAAGTGGCAAGTCCACTCTGCTGAATATTCTCGGAGGACTTGATGTTCCCTCCTTCGGACAAGTCAAATTCTATAATCGTGATTTATCAAGTGCTGATGATCGTGCTCTTACCCGCTTCCGTCGGGAGTGCGTGGGTTTTGTGTTCCAATTCTACAATTTGATTCCCAGCTTGACGGCTCAGGAAAATGTTGCTCTGGTGACCGAAATTGCTCCTCGTCCGATGCGTCCTCGGGAAGCTTTAGGACTAGTGGGACTGGAGCATCGTCTTAACCATTTTCCGGCTCAATTATCTGGGGGTGAACAACAACGGGTTGCGATCGCTCGTGCTATTGCCAAACGTCCTCAAGTGCTCCTATGTGATGAACCAACCGGAGCGTTAGACTTTCAGACCGGTAAGCTAGTATTGAATGTATTGGAGCGAGTCAATCAGGAATTGGGAACAACTACTGCTGTAATTACTCACAATGCTGGAATTGCGGCTATGGCAGATCGGGTGATTACCATGCGTAGTGGTGAGATTATTAGTGTACATGGTAATCAGACTAAGATTGCTCCTGAGGATTTAGAGTGGTAAGTCAACGATTGAGTATATTAAGAATTGAATCAAATTACCTAGCTCGATAGAAAACCGGAGGTATAAAAGAACTAGAGGGAGTCACAAAGTAAAAGACTTCCCAAGGAGTTGAGCTATGATAGCAATATTATTAACAACTTTCTTAGTTTGCTGTCTGTTCGGCTTGACATTAGTTTGTGAAGCTTTGTTTTATACAGAAGAAGAGCAGTTATAAAAAATCGAGCGTTGCTTAATAATGGAATGATTTTAAGAGTTTTTAGGTGCGCTTTCCGTATTAAGAATTAAATTCGCCACGGGTCGCACCTGTAGAATGGGCATCTTGCCTGTTCCTGACATTTTCGGTTGGTCTTAGACTTCCATGAATTCCCTAGACCGTAAACTCTTACGTGACCTATGGCAATTACGAGGTCAGGTGATTGCGATCGCATTAGTAGTAGCCTGTGGCATTGCTAGCTTCGTCCTAGCCAGGAGTGCCTATAGCTCTTTGCGACTAATCCAAGACACATATTACAACCGCTACCATTTTGCCCAAGTTTTCGCTTCCCTCAAACGCGCCCCAGAAAGCCTCAAATCCCAAATTGGTGCTATTCCCGGTATTGCCCAAACCCAAACTCGGATTGTGGTTGATGTCACCCTTGATGTGCCTGGTTTAACAGAACCAGCCACAGGAAGACTAATCTCAATTCCTGAGCGTCGTAAGTCCAAACTCAACGACTTATTTATTCGTCAAGGTCGCTATATTGAACCAGGACGAGGAGATGAAGTACTTGTCAGTGAAGCCTTCGCCCAAGCCAATCAACTCAACTTGGGTGATACCATGGGTGCCATTATTAATGGACGTTGGGAAAAATTGCGAATAGTAGGAATTGCCCTATCACCAGAATACGTTTATGAAGTGCGAGGTGCTGGAGAAATCTTCCCAGATAATCGGCGATTTGGAGTGGTTTGGATAGGTCGGGAAGCCTTGGGTAAAGCCTTCGACCTTGATGGTGCCTTTAACGATGTCAGCCTTTCCTTAATTCCAGGGGCTCAAGAAAGGGAAATTATTAGCCGTTTGGATCGATTACTGGAACGCTACGGTGGGTTAGGTGCTTATGGAAGGGAAGATCAGCTATCCCATCAAATTCTAGCAGATGAACTCAGCAGTTTGGAAGTCTCTGCTACTTTTATGCCTTCGATTTTTTTAGCGATCGCATCTTTCCTACTGCATGTTGTCCTCTCTCGCCTAATCGGAACCCAACGGGAGCAAATTGCTGTGCTCAAAGCCTTTGGTTACAGTAACCTAACCATCGGTATCCATTATCTTAAATTTGTCCTTGCCATTGTCAGTGTAGGAGGTATCCTTGGCACCCTAGTTGGTCTTTGGCTCGGCAATGGACTAACCCAACTTTATGCTGAATTTTTTCGCTTTCCCCTACTACGCTATGACGTCAGCTCAGACTTAGTCGCCACCGCCATCTTAGTCAGCTTTACCGCAGCAGCAATTGGTGGACTAATGGCGGTACGTCGGGCAATTTCCCTTCCTCCAGCCCAAGCCATGCGTCCCGAACCCCCAGCTCAATTCAAACCTATCATTATTGAACGGCTAGGTCTACAGCAGTTTTTATCCCCTGCCGGTGGTATTATCCTCCGTAATTTGGAACGCAAGCCCATCCAAGCCTTCCTATCCATTATGGGAATAGCTGTTGCTGTAGCAATTCTCCTGACTGGGTTGTACATCGGAGATGCACTGACATACCTGATGGATTTTCAATTCCGCCAAGTACAACGGGAAGATCTCACCATTATCTTTAATCAACCCCGTCCCGCACGTACCCGTTACGAAATCACTCACTTACCAGGAGTGATTCGTTCCGAACCATTCCGCATCGTACCAGTACGTTTACGCTTTGACCATCATACCTATCGCAGTGCTTTAACTGGAATCGACCCAGCCGGAGAATTCCGCCGTCTGCTAGACAAGAATTGGTACACCGTGCATCTACCCCCAGACGGAGTTGTCATGACTACCAAACTAGCCGAAATCCTAGGTGTTACTCCTGGAGATACCCTAACCGTGGAAGTCCTGGAAGGAAGCCGTCCCGTGCGTCAAGTTCCTGTAGTCGGCTTGGTGGATGAACTCTTCGGTGTCTCAGCATATATGGATATCCATGCCCTCAACCGACTGATGCGAGAAGGACAAACTATTTCTGGTGCTTACCTCTCCGTTGATCCTCACCTTGCTAGTCAGCTTTACTATCGCCTCAAACGTCTACCGGCCATTACCGGTATTGCCACCCGTGAAGCCAACCTAGAAAGCTTTGAGGAAATTAGTGCTAAACTTCTGCGAGTCTTCACAGCAGTACTAGTAATTTTTGCCTGCATTATTACCTTCAGCGTAGTCTATAACTCAGCACGGATTGCCCTATCAGAAAGAGGACGAGAATTAGCCAGTCTCAGGATTATGGGATTCACTCGTGCTGAAATTGCCTTTATTCTCCTAGGTGAACAAGTTATTCTTACCCTACTCGCCCTTCCAATTGGTTTTGGACTCGGATACGGTTTAGCTGCTTTAATGTCTGTTGCCTATAATTCTGAACTTTACCGTTTTCCCTTAATTATTACTAAAGATACCTATGCTTTTACATTTGTTATCGTAATAGTAGCAGCATTATGTTCTGGGTTAATTATCCGCAGAAAGCTGAATCGTCTGGACTTAATCGCTGTTTTGAAAACCAGGGAATAAGCATCAACATGGTGATAGTTACATCAGTGCGGAGCCTGCTGATTCCTTTGTATTCAGCTTAGTTTGCATGTTGTAACTAAGGGTGCATCTCACTTTTAGAAATGTTGCGTAGGGTGCGTTAGGGGCGGGCTAGCCCTGATTTTCCGCCTCTTCGTTCCTGGTTGAAACAGCCCGCCCCGTAACGCACCATCAGGTCAAACAGCTTTTAGGAGATGCACCCGTAACTAACACAAGCTATGGAACAGTAAAAAAGTAATAGCAGTAATTAAATAGTAGTAATTAAATAGTAGTAATTAAATACTGTTGCGATCGCAAAATCAATTCCGCGATTTTAGACACTTCATGAAGCACCTTCCTCAACGGCTAACTTACCTTATGGTTGGAGTTGGCATCATCACAGTAGTTGTCCTAGCATTTCGTCCTGCACCGATTCGGGTTGATCTAGCCGAAGTTAAACGCAGTAGTTTGCAAGTAACAGTGGATGGAGAGGGAAAGACCCGTATCCGCTCCCGCTTCGTAGTTTCAGCTCCTGTTGCCGGTCGGCTGGCGAGGATTAAACTAGATGAAGGAGATAAAATTAAACAAGGGGCAATAATTGCCCAAATTGACCGCCTTCCTCTAGATGCAGACGTCCGAGAAGCTCAAGCACGGCTAAGGCAATGGCAAGCAGAGCGTGATGGGGTAGCAACCAAGCGACCAAAACCAGAAGCTTTATTCCAGGCTCAAGCCCGGATCCGGTCAGCAGCAGCCCAACAGCAAGAAGCTCAAGCTCGGGTCCAGCAAGCATTAGCAGCACTAGAGCAAGCAAAACGCGATCGCCAACGCTCCCAACAGTTATACATTGATGGCGCAATCTCTCGTAAAGACCTCGAAACAGCTCAATTGTTAGAAACTACCCGCCAGAGGGAATTAGAAGCAGCACGACGGGAAGTGGACAGTGTGGCCGCTGAAGTAGTAGCAGCCAAAGAAGCCCGTGCCATTCTCCAAGCCGAACAGAGAGACCCTGACTATTTACTTGATGTCTACAATGCTCGCATTGCCAGTGTTCAAGCTGAACTTGCCAAGCTAGCCGATGAAGCAGCCCGTGCCGAAATTCATTCCCCAATTGATGGTTATGTCCTACGAGTCCTAGAAGAAAGTGCTCGATATGTAGAAGCCGGAACTCCCCTGTTGGAACTAGGAAATCCTGCCGACCTAGAGATTGTCGTTGATTTGCTTTCTACTGATGCGGTCAAAGTCAAGCCAGGAGCAAAAATGTTCATTGAACATTGGGGGGGAGAGCGCACCCTAAACGCTCAGGTGAAGTACGTCGAACCCTCAGGTTTTACCAAAATTTCAGCTCTTGGGGTAGAAGAACAGCGAGTGAATGCGATCGCTAATTTTGTAGATTCCCCAATTCCTTTAGGTGATCGCTACCGAGTAGAAACACGGATTGTAGTTTGGGAAAGCTCAGATGTGCTAGTCGTTCCCTTAAGTGCCATTTTCCGCTGCGACTCACAACAAAATAGCTCCTTGGACCCGATTGCACAAAATAGGGATGATTTGTCCGTGTCTGCAACAGGGGGAACACAGGGAAGTAACCAATTTTCAGATCATCAAGGGAGTATCCAGCGCTCCAACTTCCAGACTTGGTGTACGTTTGTGGTGGAAAACAACCAAGCGAAGAAACGTCAGATTATAATTAGTCAGCGCAGTAATCTTGAAGCAGTGATTCAACAAGGACTTCGAGAAGGAGAAATAGTCATCTTGCATCCCACTGAGCAAATTCAGGAAGGAAAACAAGTTGCACCCCGTTGACTAGCTATCCGTTGACTAGCTATAATATATAATTCGAATTTGAGATGTGAAACTTAATTGATAGCAAAAGCGATGGGCGTTGCTGAATTCAGGTATAACTTCAAGTTAGTGATCGCTAAATCAAAAATCAATTAGCAACGCCAAAAATGCTATAAGTCAAGCAACAGTTAACTGGCATATTTTTTATTCAACCTTCAACCTTCAACCTTCAACCTTCAACCTTCAACCTTCAACCTTCAACCTTTAACCTTTAACCTTTAACCTTTAACCTTTAACCTTTAACCTTTAACCTTTAACCTTTAACTTTCAACCTTTAACCTTCAACCTTCAACCTTCAACCTTTAACCTTCAACCTTCAACCTTTAACCTTTAACCTTTAACCTTTAACCTTTAACCTTTAACCTTTAACCTTTAACCTTTAACCTTTAACCTTTAACCTTTAACCTTTAACCTTCAACCTTCAACCTTCAACCTTCAACCTTCAACCTTCAACCTTCAACCTTCAACCTTCAACCTTCAACCTTCAACCTTTAGTTACAATTGTTCCAGGTAACTCAACAGGTCTGCCATATCTCTAGTTTGAGGTTGAAACTTAGGCATTGGTGGTGTTCTACCACTAATCACTTGCTGAATCAGACTCACGTCAGACTTTCTCTTAGAGATACTCACTAGACTTGGTCCTACATGACCATCCCCTTTGGCTCCATGACACCCGGCACAGTTGATTTGAAAAATGGCATCACCTCGGACTGGATCACCGTTGAGGGACAAAACCTTTTGTACATAAGGATCCCAATCCTGCATCATGGGAATTCCGATCAGGCTAAGACTTATAGCAAGCAAAGCGACTAGTACTATCAAGGTGACTCGCCGCACTAGAACTCTAGGTTGGACAAGCTGGTTTTCCAATGGGTCTCCTGTCAAGTTGACTATCAATAAAGCGCTTGTAATCTCGATAAAACTGAACCATTGATTAAGTTGTGTTAAGCAATGATAAGTAAATACTTAGACTAAGTATTATTTTTGTTTATAAACATAGCTTAAAATTTATGGAGTCATTAATCAAGATCTTGTCGTGTATTTGTATTATATGCTACACTATGTCTTAACCATATACCTGATACTAGCGGAATAGATCGATGGTATACATTTTGGTATATAAGCTGGGATATAGGTAAAAGTATTCAACCCAAGTCAGGGCTTAGGTCATGAGGTCAGAACCTCCTGAGTGTGACTGAGCAATCTCAACCCATGGAACTCAGGATGGTTGATAAATAACTGTTTCACCACCAGCAGCACCCTAAGGTTGATCAGAGCTAGTAATATGAGAAACAGGTAAAAAAACTTAATTAGGAGACTTAGTGTGGTAGAACCGTTGCTTGTTGGGATTGTCCTTGGCTTAATACCTGTTACTCTATTGGGACTGTTTTTTGCTGCCTATATGCAATACCAACGGGGTAATCAACTTGGGGGTTAGTTTTTCCTTCCCAGAGCTGATCAACCACTGACCATTACCAAACCCCTGACCTAAACCAATGGGCAATAGAAGGTCAAGGCAGTATTGCCATAGACCTTCTGGCGACAAATTTCTAAATTGGGGATTGGTTTTGGTTGCCAGTAGTTAGAGCTATGCTCAACAGCTAACTCACCATGGGTGTCGAGGAGCTGGTATTGAGCGATCGCATCTAACACTGGCTGGTACAAATCACTAGCGTAGGGGGGGTCAAAATAAATGTGGTCAAACTGCTGAGGAGCCAAGGTTTTCAATCGCCTGACCACATCCCCTTGCAACACCCGAAATTCTTGCTGCGGCTGAGCCATCTGTTGCCAGTTCTGACGAATAATTGAACAAGCTTTTGCCCATTTGTCAATCCCTACCACCAAAGCAGCTCCCCGACACAGAGCCTCAGCCCCCATTGAACCACTACCAGCACATAAATCCAGCCATCGGCAATTCCCTACACTGCCTTGCCAAATATTAAATACTGCCTCCCGCACCCGTGCTGGTGTCGGGCGGGTAATTTGTCCTGGCAAAGTTTTCAGTTGGCGATTGCCGTAAATTCTCATCCAAACACAGGACAGTGGGGAGCGTGCTGATTACATCAGTAGTAGTAGCATAATTTTAGAATAAGAATAATTTTCAGGCTTTGGTGACAAGTGTACGATCATGGCAGTAACTCTTGACCTGAGCCACGAAATTAGACAAAATTTGCAGTCCTGTAGTAGAAGACTTTTCCGGGTGAAACTGTACTGCTACGACATTATTGTAAGCGATCGCAGCCGTCACGGTTTGACTCCCATGAGTAGTAGTTGCGGCTCGAATCATAGGGTCAACTGGGTCAACATAATAAGAATGGACAAAATAGACTCGCGGATTGCCTGATAAATGCTGCCAAAGGGTACAATCCGGTTGAGTAAACTCTAGCTGGTTCCAACCCATATGGGGAATCGTAATACTTGGTTCTCGACGAAAGCGCCGCACTGTCCCAGGCACAATCCCTAATCCAGGTTCTGTGCCTTCTTCACTTGCCTCAAACAGAATTTGTAAACCTAGACAAATACCTAAAAAGGGTTTACCGCTGGCAATGGCTTGTTTAATCGGTTGCTCCAGGTTACGCGATCGCAAATGTTGTATCGCTGGGTCAAACGCCCCCACTCCCGGTAGTACCACCGCATCCGCCTGTTCTATATCTGCTGCTAAATCTGTCACTTTGGTAGTTGCACCAGCTTTCTGTAACCCTTTACAGGCAGAGTGCAGGTTCCCCATGTCGTAGTCTACAACCGCAATTACTGGCATTAACCTGCTTTCCCTTACATTGAACTATTGAAGCTCTTTTTATTCTAATTGGTTCTGTTGGATGAACAAAAAAATCCTCTTGACATCCTTTCAAACCTGGTTACCCGATCAGGTATCTAACTCCTCTGATGATTTATTAGGGAAAATTGCTCAAACCAATGATTTATCTGCTTCCCTGACTTTTCTAAGACAGTTGCCCGTCGATATTGCCGAAGCTAGTGCTCAGGTAATTGCCACAATTGATCAAATACAACCCGATGGGATTATTTGTTGTGGAATGGCGAGTAAGCGGCACAAATTAACTGTGGAATCCTGTGCTACTCGTGAAGATGCCTGCCTTCAAACCCCAGTGAACTTAGAGCAACTAGTAGCTGCCTTGAGTGGATGTGAGATTAGCCATGATGCTGGTAAATTTGTCTGCGAAGGACTCTATTACGAAGTGTTGAAGTATCTTGGAGAGCATCACCTCAATACTTCTTGTATCTTTGTTCATGTCCCTGTGCTGAATCCAGAGAATTTGCCTGGTATCTTGGCTGATTTTAGGATAATTTTGGAACAAATGGCACAATAGACTTTGCCGCATTTGTCGGTAACTTCAGATCCGGGAACTTCCGATCAGCACAGAATAATTGAGAAAAACACTATCACGAAAGCAATGCAGCGCCTTAATGAGAGGGTTTCCCCCACTCGCGCTTTGCATCAAGACAATACATTGACAAGAAGCCTAATCAAGACAACCTTCAACCTTCAACCTTCAACCTTCAACCTTCAACCTTCAACCTTCAACCTTCAACCTTCAACCTTCAAATTTCAACCTTCAACCTTCAACCTTCAAATTTCAACCTTCAACCTTCAACCTTCAACCTTCAACCTTCAACCTTCAAATTTCAACCTTCAACCTTCAACCTTCAACCTTCAAATTTCAACCTTCAACCTTCAACCTTCAACCTTCAACCTTCAACCTTCAAATTTCAACCTTCAACCTTCAAATTTCAACCTTCAACCTTCAACCTTCAACCTTCAACCTTCAACCTTCAACCTTCAACCTTCAACCTTCAACCTTCAAATTTAAACAAATACAAACTCTTGTTAAGAAATATTGATGCTTATAGCAGTATATATTAATACAGGTAAACAGAGCTTACGCAATTCAGCCATCGACACACTACCTGTATGGGTTAAAGGGTAACTGTTAACACCACCTGTAGAGTTCTTGCGTAAGCCCTGCATCAGCTGTTTCGGTGCTCAATATTGATTATAGGACTGATTGAAAAACTTTTCCCTCGGCAATATTACTGAAGTTGGTTACGCTAATTAGCTCAAGTCATCTGTCTTAAGTTAGGGTTAGCTCCTCAAGTCCCTTCCTGGCTTAAGTTCTGATCTTGATTTTTCAATAAATATTGACAATATTGGTTCAATCAGACTATAATCATCAGATTTATAGAAAAAGATATCCACAGGGAACTTAGGCTCGCGCTCTACGACTCCCGCTGTGCTACTCGCTCTGTGCGACGCTCACTAGCTAGTACTCACTAGTAGAATCGCGCTTGTAATTGTACTTGTGTAGATGCTGTAGATGCTAAGCAATTACATTGGTGGTACTTAGGGTAGTACTTCTGGTGGTACTTCCAATGCAATTGCTCCGAGTAAACCCTTACGAAAATCCCCCAATAGTTGCCGCGCTGTACGTTCGATGTTTCCCTGATAGCGATAGTCGGCTAAACCATGTAAGTAATCTTCAGCGGTCAATGGGTTTGGGTCTAGTTGGTACCGCTTTTCTAAAGAAGACTTTAATAAAAGAGTGTACTCCTTCATCTTATCTAAATCTTTCAGGAATGCAACCAGTGCTGTTGCTACCCGTTGGTTGTCGTAAGATGCTTCACCAATGTCATCACAGATAGCTAACTTGAGCGCCTGCTGCTGATTGTTTAACTTGGCAGGAATAACACCAGGAGCATCAAGTAGTTCAAGTTGGTCAGAAATACGTATCCAACGCAATTGGCGTGTCACACCGGGACGACGAGCACTCTCTACCACACGACGTCCCAAAAGTCGATTAATTAAAGCAGATTTACCGACATTGGGAAATCCAATCACCACAGCTCGGACAGGACGAGGTCGCATTCCCCGTGAGCGCCTACGTCGATTGATTTCCTCCCCAGCTGTCTGGGCTGCTTTAGCCACAGCTCGGATACCCTTACCCTGTTGAGCATTAGTGAAATAGGGGATATCCCCTTGCTGTTGAAACCACGATTCCCAAAGTTGGCGCATCCTTGGATCAATCATATCCACCCGGTTGATCACTAACACCCGAGTTTTATTACCCACCCACTGGTCGGTTTGAGGATGATGGGTAGATAGGGGAATCCGAGCATCCCGCACCTCTAATACCACATCCACTCGCTTCAACTGTTCTTTGAGTTCTCGCTCAGCTTTGGCAATGTGTCCGGGATACCACTGGATTGTCATTAGTCATTAGTCATTGGTCATTAGTCATTAGTCATTAGTCATTGGTCATTAGTCATGGGTTAATTGAAAATTGACCATTGACAATTGACAATTAGCAAGCAAGCAATTTTATTAGACCAATGACTAATCACAAATTAGGGAACAATCAAAACTGGGCAAGGGGACAAATTAATCACTCGATCGGCCACGCTATTAGGTATACCTTCCTCTGTCAAGCCTGGCCCCCGAGAGACCATCACAATTAAATTTGCCCCAATTTCGTCAGCCACATCGCAGATCACGAAGGCAGGCTTTCCTTCCCGCTCCAGGGTTTTGGCTTCAATGCCTTGCTGAGCAAATAGTGCTTTGGCACCGTTAAGCAGTTCTGTTACTACTTCAGGGGATTTCATTGCATCGTGAGCAGCTGCTGTAGCCTGGCCAGGGTCAGGTTTTTCAACCACTGACAGCAGATATAGATTGCTGCCGTACTTTTGCACTATGTTCCCAACAACCTCAGCAGCTTCACGGCTTTCTCGACTTGAGTCAATGGGAAATACAACGGTATTGAACATATCACAGATTTCCTCCAGGATCCGGACTCCGGTAAAATGTGAACGGTCTTAACAAAAGAATACCTTTTGTCCTGGTCATTCAGCTGGTGATTTACCAGTTAATGTACAGCGAACTCTCTGAGGTCAAATCATCCGGCAAGACGGCTGATAGTCAGGGATTAGCAGGCAATAGCAATTAGGAGATTAATACTGTGTCCAAGAAAAGTGTAGCCAATTTAAGTGAATCAGATTTAGCCGGAAAAACGGTATTGGTCAGAGCAGACCTGAATGTACCCCTGGATGACAATGGCTCCATCACCGATGATACTCGCATTCGTGCTGCTTTACCCACTGTTCAAGATTTACTTAAGAAAGGGGCAAAGGTAATCCTGTGTAGCCACTTGGGACGACCCAAGGGACAAGTGAAGGAAAGCTTGCGTCTAACCCCCGTTGCTGAGCGTCTTTCAGAACTTCTGGGTCAACCGGTGACCATGTGTAAAGACTGTGTTGGAGACGAGGTGGCTGCCCAAGTTGGTGCTTTGGAAAATGGTCAGGTGGCTTTACTGGAAAATCTCCGCTTCCACGCTGGAGAGGAAAAGAATGACCCAGAATTCACCAAACAGTTGGCATCCCTTGCTGATTTGTATGTCAATGATGCTTTTGGCACAGCCCACCGGGCTCATGCCTCTACTGAGGGAGTCACCCATTACCTGAGTCCTTCTGTAGCTGGCTACTTGATTGAGAAGGAACTGCAGTATTTACAAAACGCTGTAGAAAATCCTGAAAAGCCTCTAGCTGCAATTATTGGCGGCTCTAAGGTGTCCAGTAAGATTGGGGTGATTGATACTCTACTGGAGAAGGTCGATAAACTGCTAATTGGCGGTGGGATGATTTTTACCTTCTACAAGGCCCGTGGTATGAGTGTGGGTAAGTCCCTGGTGGAAGACGATAAGCTGGATTTGGCGAAATCTTTAGAAGCTAAGGCAAAAGAGCGCGGTGTAGAATTGCTGTTGCCCACCGATGTGGTCATCGCAGATAATTTTGCCCCTGATGCTAATTCCCAGACTGTCAGTATTGAAGCTATTCCCGATGGCTGGATGGGTTTGGATATTGGTCCAGATTCTGTGAAGGTGTTTCAGGACGCTTTGGCAGATTGCAAAACTGTAATCTGGAATGGTCCGATGGGAGTGTTTGAGTTTGATCAGTTCGCTAAGGGGACAGAAGCGATCGCAAACTCTATGGCTGAGCTGACCAAGACAGGTGCATCTACCATCATTGGTGGTGGTGACTCAGTAGCTGCCGTGGAAAAAGTTGGTGTTGCTGACCAAATGAGCCACATTTCCACCGGTGGTGGTGCCAGCCTTGAGTTACTCGAAGGCAAGGTTTTACCTGGAATTGCTGCTTTAAATGATGCCTAACTAGAGTTTTTTAAACCATTGTTTTAAATCCTAGTTTTACATAGGGAGATAGCATTGCTGTCTCCCTATTTAGCATTGTCTTGATGGGAAGATTGTTTGGTTTACGATCAATCAGCATTGGTTTTTATGATCTATTTGGAAATGCAAGATTGGGACTAAAGCTGATAGCTGATAGCTGATAGCTGATAGCTGATAGCTGATAGCTGATAGCTTCAATTAAACCTATTCCCAACTTTGGAATTGATTCATCCAAGCTGTAATCTGATCACGGCGAGTTTCAAAGGTAGCGGCAATCCAGATAAACCCAATTCCCACAAACAGCGCTACCACCCATTTAGAAAATGGATAATCAAAGCTAAAAATCAGTAGTTGGTAGATCGCATTAATTAAAAATGTTCCAGTCCCAACATAAAGAAATGCTCTTACTTTCATCGCTAATCCAGCAAAAATTAGCACTACACTAATTCCCCCAGTTAATAACCCAAGCCATTGAGCAGTCCAAAAGGAAACTAAACAAATAATACTAGTCCCGATTAACCGGAGATTGTGACGTATTTGTTTTTGGGGGGGTTCACTTAGATAGGGATCGACTTGGGCAATATAGAGTAAGGATAAACTCAAGGGGAGAACATACCAAAGAGCAGCAGTTAAGTGTAGTTGTCCAAACCAACGGAGCAACATCCAGTCAATTACTACTACACTGATAAAGGTAAACCGAATTTGCTGATTAACAATAGCGAGAATAATATAGAAAGCTGCGATAATCACCAAACTAGCTAAATTACCGCTATAGGGATTTTCTGCAATGGCAATCAAGGGGATTAAGAAAGCAGCGATTTGCCAAGGACGTTTTGACCAACCCCAATTTTCCCAAGGTAGGAAATACAGAAAGTAAGCGACTAAGGATGCGATCGCACCTTTCCAAGGCACTAATGGTCCGGATAACAGACGCGCCACAGGGGTATTTATCCAATACAGCCGCATCCCCCATGCTTCAGCAAAACCTAAATAAACCCAGATTTCTCCAAGCTGGCGATTGGAGCGATTCCGTCCTTGAGAAATAGCATAGATAACTAAAAACGCGCCAGTACTAAATCCCAGCATCATCCCGGATTCAATCGACTCAGTTGTTGCTGCTATTAACAAACAACTACTCCATACCCAATGGAGATGGGAAATAACCTTTAGTTCTTTGGGGGTAAAATGTAGATATCCTTTCAGCCAAGGAGACAATACCCGATAGGCGTACATGATACTAGTCCCAAGCACTGCCATTATAATCAATCCATCCCCTTTTGCTCCTCCTCCTAACTGAGATAATTGATAAAATAACAGTTGATAGGCAGAAACCGATACCCCAAATAGCGCAAGGTAAATTAGAGGTTTAAATTCTGCAAGGCGACGCCCTACCCCAATGGCAATTGTTGCTAGGGCAAAAGAGTATAAACCAGTCCAATTGGTAAAGCTTCCCCAACTTAAGACCGGTCCTAAGCTACCGTATAGTAGGGGAATAATATGCCAGCTACTAGGTATTTTGTCGAGATTAGATCGGCGTCGCCACCAATCTCCTAAAAGTTGAGCAATTAGTCCTAATACTGTATTGGCAACGGCTAAATTGATCAGTGGATGGTCTAATAAGCCCAGGGCTTCTGTAGTTAACAGTTCCACACTCCAACCCATCCCATAAATAGCCCAGTTGGATGGATAAGGAAAACTGCGATACGCGATCGCTCCTAAGGTCACTGCATTTACAATGAGCATAAACCATGTTGGTGACCCAAACCCAATGTAGACTATCAGAGAATAACAAGTCAGCAGAATTAGCTGAAAAATAAACAGTGCGATCGCCCACCCATCCATTGCTTGTGCATACAGTTTTGGGAGGTTAGTTTGTTGAAGGTTAGTTTGTTGAAGGTTAGTTTGTTGAAGGTTAGTTTGTTGAAGGTTAGTTTGTTGAAGGTTGGCTTTTTGAAGGTTGGTTTGTTGATTTGAAGTTTTAAATTGTGATTGGTTATCCTGTATCTTGCTAACACGAAGTAACCAGCTTCGCGATAACCATAAGGTTAAAATAGCGATCGCTCCAACAACCCACCAATCTTGTCCGGACGGTTGGGGAAAGCTAGGGATGCCATCCCAAAGCAAGAATCCGATTAAGCTGATGCCGCATCCTACGGTAATTGCTGCTGATGTTAATTGCTTTAAATAGCGGGTGTTAACCAACATCAGTGCTGTAGCGGACGCTAAACTGATTAACCGCATTCCTGGTATTCCTAGGATCAGCAATTGGGATAAGATGACAGCAACTACACTCAACTGGATTACAAACTTGTCTTGAGGGGGTTGCCAACTGCGATAACCACGTGCTAATCCAGTCAGAGATAATGGAGTGATTAGCCACAACAGACCCCATGCTCTCAGGTAACTATCTGGGTTAATGTCGTAGGCACTATAGTTGACACACAATAATAGATAACTCAGACCAGCTAAACTTAAACCTAAGTGCCAAGCACTCTCTCGCCAGATCTTGACATAGTCAGAAGTAGCGGGCATCTTTAAACTCAAGCTCCATTCTGCTACCATCAGGGCTAATAAAATTGCTGAAAAGCCCCCTAGATGTAGGTTGGGAAAAAGATAGTTAATGGCACTGATAACGGTTGCGATCGCAGTACTGTGGGTTAGGTAGACCCTTAAGCGCAGATGAGGCTTAATCCCTAACCTATCCCGTCGCTGAGTCACAATCCCTAAAGTTATAGCAGAATTAATACCATTAATCGTGAGTAATAGGGGATTGGAAAAACACAGAGTAGTCAGATTAACTCCTATTCCTAGAGCAATGACTTCTGCAAATTCTGCCAGATCATGTTTTTTGCGCTGATATAACCAATCTGCTAACCCAACAATTAAAACCAGATAGGGAAACAGTACTAAACTCAACAATACATAGGGAGTTTCTTGGGAATGGGTTAACGTAGTTGCTGTTTCCAGTAGCCAGGTTTGTATTGATGGGGGAATCAATCGCCATGAAAGCCAAACCATCTGTAAACCAATGGCTAACATGGCGGCTAAATCGGAACGTCGCCAAAATTTTAGTAAACGATTGACAAATAACCAGACCCCCAGCCCACTGACAATCATGGCTTGCCAAGGAAACTCAGCTGCTACACAAACTAACCAACCCACCACCAGCAAGCTACCCCCTAACCAAATCATAGGGAGACGGGGAGACGGGGAGACCGGGAGAGATGGTGCCTGAGGCTTTTGGTATAGCCAGTAGAGAAACCAACCACACATCCCAATCGCTAACCCCAGTTGTTCAATATCGACACCTATGACAAAAATTGCTCTAAATAGCAGGATGCCGATGCCATAAACTAAGATGCGGAAGCCAGCAACATCAAAAATAATCGCTGAATTTTTCTTTCTGGATTCTATATATAAGGTAGCGATGGTGCTACCGATGCCCAAATAAACTGCTCCTATGGGAAATCCAGGGATACCCCAACCCCAGTTTAGGTAACTCAGACCTAAATAATTAATAATCGGTAAGGGGAATGATTGTTGTTGTCGTAATCGTAAAAATCCGTTCCCGTAGCCGCGACCTAAGAGTATCGAACTTAGTACTATCGCACTTAGTGCTACTGTCGCCACTGCTACCACTAGCCAATTTAAGGGATGACGCCACAAGCCAAAGCCATCCATTGCCCAAAAATTGACTGGGATCAGCAACAGACTGACAACTCGCAAGGTTTGGGCTGTTAACGGTAAATTCCCTTGTTTCGTTGTCCAAGCACTAATCCCCCAAAAGCTCAAGGTATAGGCCAGCAATACTCCATACTGTCCAGCAGCTGGGAAATTGTCCCATTGACTAGCAGCCAGTACCCCAGAGGATACCACCACCATAAACATACCCAGAAACAGCAACCAGCGGACACTGAATTCTGCTTGAAGGGATTGCCACATTTGAGCAATCCAGTTGGGTTTCTTAGGTTTGGGTGTCTCCGGTGCAAAGTCATTACTAGCTAAAGGTGACACTAGTTGAGGCGCTGGTTTCGCGACTGATAAAGCAGAAACCTTTGGAGTTACACTAGGTTCTGGTAAAGCACAGGTAAGATGTTCTCGACACAACCGTTTAACAAAGGTTTCCTGAAGCAAACCCAAACGTAACCAAGCATCTAATCCCTCTAAAAGAGCGGGATGGGATGCTTTAGTTTTAAATATGATGTCGATGCTAGTCTCAGAAAGTAAACCTAACTCTTGCCATAGGGCTAAAGCTTCTAACAGTTTAGACTGAGAAGTATTGGTCTTGAGGGCAATAGTGATAGAACCCTCCCGTGGCGATGACATAAGCAATATTCCTAGTTAAATAGGAATGCAAGGGGGGCTGATTTAGGATACAGGTAGTTACTATTGTCCACTAAAGAGCCGGAACCTTGCTAGATACCACATTCCACCCTGTCAACTGTCACAATAGAATCTTAAGGTTGGCAGTTATGACCCTATTAAGCCTTGATTATCAGCACTATTGCACGTCTTGATCAATAGTCGTTAACATAATGCTTCCTGATTAATTATTGCGATTACCCTATACTATTTACTTAGATGTAAAGAATTGTAAATGCTGCTCAATGGCTCAACCCCTCAACCTTTTAACCTTACCGAAATTGCTCAATAAATTATTATCTTTGCTCCCAGCATTAAGGCAGGAGATTTGGATTCTGGCAACCGGTCGATTGTTATTGCACATCGGTCAAGGGTTTACTTTAGTTTATGCCTCGATTTTTTTTGTTAATCAGATTGGTTTATCCGCCACCCAAGTTGGGATGGCTCTAGGGAGTTCTTCAATTTCTGGAGTATTAGGACGCTTGATTTCAGGGACTTTGGCTGATTCCAAGTTTTGGGGACGCAAGAAAACTTTGCTACTCTCGGCAGCTGTTTCTGCTCTAGCAAGTCTTTGTTTAGCGTTTACCTATAATTTCCCAACTCTGGTTATTGCTAACTTACTGATGGGTTTAGGGATTGGTCTATATTGGCCGCCTACTGAGGCAGTTGTCACCGATCTAACCACTCCTGTTCAGCGTAATGAAGCCTTTTCAGTTACTCGTTTAGCTGATAGCTTAGGACTAGGATTGGGAGTTATTGGGGCAGGGCAGTTAATTGCTGCTTCTGGCAGTTACCGTACTTTATTTGTGCTCAAAAGTATTTTTTATGTGATTTTCTTCGTTGTCATTTATTTAGCGATCGCAGAAACAAATAACGTTCAAGAGGTGCCTCAATCCCCTACCCAATCCTGGAAACAAGCACTAAGCGATCGCTTTTTGATGATTTGGTTACTAGGGAATACTCTCTTCACTACCTATGATGCTCAACTCAATAGCATTATGCCCCTCTATTTTGCCAATTTTGTTCCAGGAGGAGGAACAGAAACCGGATTAGCTCCAGAAACGATTAGTCTTATTTTCTTCTGGCATGTCGCCTTTGGTGCCATTTTTCAACTACCTGTTGCCCGCTTTCTAAACCAGTTTCAACGCACCAATGTTCTGATGGTTTCTTTACTACTGTGGTGTGGAGGATTTGTGTTAGTTTGGCTCACAGGAGTTGTTTCTAAGTTGGCAGTTATTCCAGCACTTTGTGCTTTGTTACTATTAGCTTTTGCTAAGGTAATTTATCTCCCTTCTGCCTCTTCTTTGGTGGGGGATTTAGCTCCACAATCGTTGCGAGGAGTTTACTTTTCCCTTGAATCTCAGTGTTGGGCAGTAGGTTACTTTATTGGACCGTCTTTAGGAGGTTGGGCATTGGATCAATCTCCAGAATTTACCAGTGGTTTTTGGTTAGTGACTGCTAGCAGTGTGGGCTTAGGTCTTGGGATTTTGTCCTATCTGGGCAAGAAGAGTCATGAGGTGATAGGTGTTAGGCATCAGGCTTGAGGCAAATGGTGTTAAGTGTAATCTTGCCAACTAATTGAGTATTAAAGCAGCATAATTAAGTGTTTATGCATCAAAATAATTAAATTATGCTTTATTAATGAAGTTTAAAACTTTAATAGTGAAGCATTAAGCATCATATTGCTTGGGTTAGGATTAGGCTTGATGTCCTAAAACCCGACACCTATGACCTATGACCTAACACCTAACACCTATCATCTGTAAGCATTCAGCAGTCAGGCGTCAGCCGTCAGCTTATTTTATTCAAAGGTGCGCTCTTACCATTAAGAATTAAATTCGCCACGGGTCGCACCTAAAAGTACCGATTGCGCTACGCGCACGCTGCGTGAACAGTAGCGTGGCACAGGCTTATAACCTGTGACTTTCCTCATAAACTGTTCGCTTAGGGTGGCCTAAGGACAATGGCTGATAGCTGATAGCTGATAGCTGATAGCTGATAGCTTACTATCATCTTTATTTTCCCATCAAGAGGTCAGGTTTTCTGGCCTTATAATTGGAGGATAGCCAAAAGTAGATACTTTGCCAAAATCAAAGCATCTACCTTTGGAAAGAGTGTTGTTGTCTTCCCTGTTGAGAGAGTTGAACTGACCTTGCTAGCTTTGCTAAAAACCCTTATCGACATTATCAGGCATTGGTGGTCGGAGTTTACCCTCCAGACCAAGCTAATGGCAGCAGCCACTCTGGTTGTCTCATTGCTCATGAGTGGCTTGACCTTCTGGGCGGTGAATACGATTCAGCAGGATGCTAGGATGAACGACACTCGCTTTGGTCGTGATCTCGGTCTCTTGCTGGCTGCCAACGTTGAACCTCATGTTGCGGCAAATAATTTCGACGAACTAGCTCGCTTTTCCAGCCGCTTCTACACTAGCACCTCCAGTGTGCGTTACATTATCTATGCTGACGAGGATGGGGAAATAATCTTTGGTATTCCTTTCTCCGCAGCAGAAGTAAAGAATTCTTTAACCATTAAGCGTCGGATTGAGCTACCCGAGGGCTACGCCAAAAACTCTGATCAGCCCATGGCACGGCAGCACCTGACTCCTGATGGTCAAGTCACTGATGTGTTTGTTCCCTTAATTGACGAAAACAAATACTTAGGGGTTTTGGCTGTGGGCATTAACCCTAACCCTACGGTGGTGGTTTCTTCCAATTTAACAAGAAATGTTACCATTGCTGTGTTTATCTCGATCTGGGTGATGGTGATTTTAGGTGCAGTGGGGAACGCCTTGACTATCACTAAGCCCATTAAAGAACTACTAGTAGGGGTGAGAAATATTGCTGCTGGTAATTTCAAGCAGCGGATTGAGATGCCTTTGGGAGTAGAACTGAGGGAATTGGTGTCTAGCTTCAATGACATGGCAGAGCGTTTAGAACGCTATGAGGAGCAAAATATTGAAGAACTTACCGCAGAAAAAGCTAAGTTAGAGACTCTAGTTTCCACAATTGCCGATGGTGCTGTACTGATTGATACCAATTTTCAGGTAATGTTAGTCAACCCGACAGCACGGCGGATTTTTGGTTGGGAGGAGCAAGACATTGTCGGTAAAAATGTCCTATACCATCTCCCTGATGTGGTCACAATGGAACTAACACGACCGCTGTATCAAATGGCTACAGCGGAGAAACAGACAGAAACAGAACGGGAATCCCGCGAAGGTGAAGAGTTTCGTATTACTCTGACCAAACCGGTCTCTCGCACCGTTCGCATTCTCCTAAGTAAGGTACTCAACCAATACCGGGAAAATATTAAGGGAATTGCTATCACTGTTCAGGATATCACCCGTGAGGTGGAACTTAATCAGGCAAAAAGCAATTTCATCAGCAATGTTTCCCACGAACTCAGAACACCTCTATTTAACATTAAATCATTTATCGAAACCCTCCACGACTACGACGAAAAACTTAGCGAAGCTAAGCGCAAGGAGTTTCTTGACACGGCTAATCGGGAAACTGACCGACTCACCCGTCTAGTTAACGATGTCCTAGATTTATCACGGCTGGAATCTTGTCGAATTTATCAACTTGAACCCTTTGACATTGTTCGACCTATAGAGCAAACCCTGCGCACTTATCAGCTCAACGCTCGTGACCAAACTATTGAACTGGCTCAGGAGATTGAACCAGATTTACCACCAGTTATGGGTCACTACGATTTGTTGCTCCAAGTCTTGGCTAATTTAGTGGGCAACTCTTTGAAATTCACTGAGTCTGGTGGACGAGTGGTAATTCGTGCTTATCAATTAGAACCCGAACTCAATACCAAAGAAGGAAAAGACAGGGTGCGAATTGAAATCTCGGATACGGGAATTGGCATTGCTCCAGAAGACCAACAGGCGATTTTTGACCGATTTTTCCGGGTAGAAAACCGAGTTCATACCCTGGAAGGGACGGGATTGGGGCTTTCAATTGTCAGAAACATTATCGAAAGACATCATAGCCGAGTAAACTTAGTCAGTGAAGTGGGAGTTGGGACAACATTCTGGTTTGATTTAGAGGTGTGTGAAGAACAAAAAATTACGGTTAAAGAACATTTGCAAGTAGACACCTCACAGACCATACCAACCGACTCACCCGCTACTAGTAATCTGTCAATTTCGTAGCGCTTAGTACTATCATGTCTAGTGAATTCAATTTTGACGGAGTACTAGCTTGTAGGGTGGGCAAAAACAGTTTGTTTCTTTTGATTATTCTAAATAATATTACTTTGCCCACCCTACTTTAATTGGTATTTTTTTTACACGCAAGTCCCTTACCTCTTTTATTCAAAAGCACCTCAAGTAGCGTGCCCATAGCCCATAAGCTGATACGCGACACGCTGATAGCTGAATGCTTACGTCAATTCAATTTTGACGGAGTACTAGTTGACTTTAACTAGTGGCCATCAGGGCTAGCAAAAAGCTAGCAGCGATTAATACCAATAGACCTAGTAAGGCTGGGTTCCTTTGACCCCAAAGCCTGACGGATTCAAGTAAGCCACGCTGGGGATTATAAATCTGCTCAGGCTCTGAGGTACTTTCGGAACTATCCTCGTAAAGGGTACACTGCTTAGCATAGGGACGTTGGGGAAAGGTGCAGGTATCATCAGCATGATAGGTACAGGTTTCACACAAGGGGGTATCTCCTGTGGTTTGGTGTAAGGTAATCCCCGGATGACCATAGGCTTTCAGGATTGCTCCACAATGGGGACAGGTAATCACCTTCCTATTGATAGGTTGATGGCATTTGGGACAATTGATCATTAGTCAATAGTCATTTCTCAATAGTCATTTCTTCATCTTAACTGTCTTGCACATCCAGCTGATTTCCCTTCTTTGCCTCTTTAGCGTTTAACAAAACTCGCGGAATTCCCCACCCTCTTCCAGGGTGTTGAAGTTACCGTAAGTAGAGTGGAGCCTTTATGGTTGGTCGGCTATGGGAAAAAGGGTTAAAACTGTTTGATTAAGGCTCCACTCTACTAAGGCGCGCGTCTCTAGGATGGATAGCGAGACAGAAAATTTATTTTATCCCTTGACACCTTACTGTGAAATACATATAATATTAAGCATGGTCGAGTTTGAAGTTACCGTAAGAATAAAGAAGCCTTAATCACAAAGATTTAACCCTTTTATGCATAGCCGACTAACCATAAAGGCTTCTTTATTCTAAGGTTTCATCTCCAACAAGTTTGAGTGCAATGAAACATAAAGCCGTCAAAGTTAGAATTTATCCCACACAAGAGCAAATTCAAGTGTTAGCTCAGCATTTTGGATGCGCTCGTTGGTGGTGGAACTATGCTTTGAATCAGTGCATAGAAACCTACAAAGAAACTGGCAAGGGGCTAAAACAATCTGCACTCAACTCTATGTTGCCAAAGCTCAAAAAACAAAAAGAGACTGAATGGCTAAAAGATTGTTACTCTCAGGTTTTGCAATCCGTGAGTCTCAATCTTAGTCGTGCATATCAAAATTTCTTTGAGGGTAGGGCTGAATATCCTAGGTTCAAATCATATCATCATCGCCAATCAATTCAGTATCCCCAGAACGTAAAACAAGTTGGCAACTACTTGAAGTTCCCTGGAAGATTAGGCATTATCAAAGCAATAATCCATCGACCACTAGATGGAGAAATGAAAACTGTAACCGTTAGCAAGACTCCATCTGGAAAATATTATGCTTCTGTGTTAATGGAATATGAGCCGGATGATTTGCAGCCTTCCACAAAAGGAAATGTGATCGGAATTGATTTGGGTATTAAGGATTTTGCTATTACCTACGATGGCGAAAAAACTTCCAAGTTTGGGAATCCAAAGCACTTAGCCAAGTCCGAAAAGAAACTGACTAAAAAACAGCGTATCGCTGCCCGAAAGAAAAAAGGCAGCAATGGACGCAAAAAGGCCAGAAAGATTGTAGCCAAGGTATACGAACGGATTGGAAATGTCCGCCAAGACTACCTGCATAAACTATCTAGAAAGATAGTTGACAACAACCAAGTGGTGGTAGTCGAGAACCTAAATGTCAAGGGCATGGTATGCGCTACGCGCACGCTACGCGAACGTAACCATAAATTAGCTAAAGCAATATCTGATCTGGGTTGGGGAACCTTTGTAAACTTCCTGTCTTATAAGTGCGAAAAAGAAGGAAAGGTATTAGTTGAAATAAACCGATGGTTTCCTAGTTCCAAAACCTGCTCTAATTGTCATTACCGAATCAAGGAGTTGCCACTGGATGTCAGGGCTTGGACTTGTCCAAGTTGTGGAACTCACCACGACAGAGATGGTAATGCGGCAAAGAATATTAGAGCAGAAGGGATCAGAATGCTATCCTCCTCTGGGACGGGGGAGGTCAACGCCAGTGGAGAAGAAGTAAGACCAAGACGTGGACGCCCGTCCAAGTTAAGGCATTCTTCCGTGAAGCTGGAAGCCCCGACTTCAACGAAGTAAGTCGGGGTAGTTCACTCATGTCCCCCTACTTAATTATTTGCCCCGGTATCCATGAGCCCCAACTGACCCAGGATTTTTTAGCAAGTTTGGATCTATCAAGTTCCTGGACTGAGAAAATCTTAATTTTTCCAGCTCAGGACTACCCAGCTTATTCAGCTATTCATATTTTAGAGTTCTTGCAACGTCACATTGGTTTGGTGAAAACTCCCATAGTCTTGATCGGTTTCAGTGCTGGGGTAGTGGGTGCGATCGCAGCCGCTTGGGGTTGGCAGCTACTGGGAGGAAACATCCAAGCATTGATTGCTATTGATGGCTGGGGTGTCCCTCTGTATGGCAATTTTCCCATCCACCGGATTAGTCACGATTACTTTACCCACTGGAGTTCAGCGCTATTGGGGGCAGGGGAAGACAGTTTCTATGCAACACCCGCAATAGGCCATTTGGACTTGTGGCGATCCCCTGGTCAGTGCCAAGGCTGGTGGGTTCAGGTGCCTAGAGGTGAGCAACCACCACAACGAATTTATATCACTGCGGCTGAGTTTATTATCCAGTTATTAGCTAGATAGTAGAATTTGGTTGAGTATCACCAGCTTGAACTATTGTGGAAGATCACGAAATAGTAACAATTGCTGAGTATCAAGCAACAGCAGAATCTTTCCGGGAAGGCACGTGGAATCACGATGTCTCTCAAAATCGCAACGCCTTGGTGGATGCTATGCCCCGTAATCCAGGCAAGATTCTGGATTTAGGTTGTGGTCCTGGTAGAGACTTGGTTGCCTTTAAAGACCAAGGTCATCAAGTAATTGGTCTCGATGCTACACCAGCATTTGTGAACATGGCGCAACAGGTTTCAGGATGCGAGGTTTGGCAGCAATCGTTTCTGAACCTCAAGCTGCCACCAAAGAGCTTTGATGGGATCTTTGCCAATGCATCCCTGATTCATATTCCCCGTGCTTCGATGGTTAGGGTACTTAAGGACTTAAAGGGATCGCTTGTTACCAATGGTGCCATAGTTATGTCAATGATTCGTGGTGATCATGAGGGTTATAGTGTTCGTCCAACCGGCTATCGCTATGTTGTAGGTTGGGAATATCAAAGCTTGGCTCACTGTGTTGAACAAGCAGGATTTGAGATTTTTGATCATTACTACCGCCCACCTGGTTTACCCTGTGAGCAGCAATCTTGGTTAGTAATTGTCGCCCTTAACCGAGTGTCATATTCACTAGTGTCAGATTCAATGGTAGATGTGACCCAGAGCTAGCGTACGCTTCTCGCCAAAAAGTATCGGTAATTCTAAAAACGTCTCTAGCCACTCTTGCTTAGCCTTACCATAGGTCTCGATCCCAACAAACCCATCTGCACCAACAGAGCACTGCTAAAACCGCAATTGTGACCATTGACACGCCTAGGATGATCTTTACGGCGACCCACTCTGGGATCTTGAAGATCCTGAAAATGTTTGAGAACACTCTTTTTGAGAGCTGATTTGTAAACTCGCTGTAATCCTTGTAGGATAAGGCTTGCATCAATATAGTACATTTGAACTATTTAATAACCATAAGACAATCATAGCAACGCTTTCAGGCTTCTTAATATTTACTTTACAAATTAGCTCTGAGAATCAATGCCTCTCGTTCTTGCTTTAGAAAGCAGAATAGGTTTTCCAAAACCTTTTGACATGATCACTGCCCTTGAAATACTTTTCTTAGCTCATTCTTAGGTTAACTGCTTGCACTTTTGAGAGACAACCTTGACAGCAGAAACACTTTTGAACTTTATAAGCCGCTCTTTGTCAAGTGCAATTTATACCAAACTCAATGGGATTACCCTGGTCTAAACTCTAGGTTGTAATACTCAGCAAGTTTCATTATAATTTCAGTGTTCTTATGGGATATTAAATATGAGAAGATTCAAAACAATTACTTTAAAACCGATGGTTGTGCCGAAGACAGGCTATGCAGAGACATTCCAGGATAATGTCTGTCGTTCAAGCCACTTGGTCTGAAAATTTTTCCAAAAAAATTATTGATGCATCCGATTTTCCTTGTCAAGGGAAGTTGGTACATACCTTACTGCATATTCTAAGGTATCTTGTTGTATTAGCTGGATTTTTATGACAATCACATCTTCAGTTCAGAATTCCGAGAACTTTGTCTTTCGCTTTTTACGCCTAAGCTTCATTAGTACTCTAGCTAATATGACTGTTCCGCTAGCGGGTCTTATTGATGCTATCTTTCTAGGACATATTGACAACATCAAAGTGTTAGCAGGGGTGACTTTGGCTACGATTATATTTGATTATCTCTACAGGATTTTACAATCTTTGAGAGATAGTACGAGCGCTATAACAGCCCACGCTTTAGGCAGTTCAAGGCAGCAAGAAGAAATACTTTTAGCTATTTTGCAGGGTGGGTTTGTTGCTCTAGTTGTTGGTCTAGTTATTTTGCTACTACAGTATCCCCTACAGATTCTCGGATTTGCTATCCTCAATGGCACGCCAGATATTGAAACTCAAGGCATGATTTATTTTCAGGCTCGGATCTGGGGTGCTCCTGCTGTCTTATTAATCTATGTATTGACGGGTTGGTATCTTGGGCAGAAGCAACAAAGAACAGTTCTGATTATGTCTTTAGTCGGTGTTGCAAGCAACGTCATGCTTGACTATGGGATGATTGGAAGGTTAGGGTGGGGTGCCTTTGGAGCAGGTCTAGCAACCGCACTAAGCCAATATATTGCTCTCAGTGTTGCCCTTGTCGGAGTCTGTCTTCAAATTAAATGGTCAAAACTACAGCAAGTCTCAAGTTTAGTTTTGCGATGGAAAGCATTGAAGAAAATTCTCGCATTAAGTGGTAATATTACGGTTCGATTTTTAGTCTTAATTTCGGCTTATGCTATTTTTACAAATTTTAGTGCAACCCAAGGCAATCTGACTCTAAGTAGTAATGGTTTACTGTTGCAATGGATTTTAGTTGGTGCTTTTGCTATCCATGGAATCCGACTGACAAGTCAAACTTTCATAGGGAGTTTTGCCAGTAAAGGAGCAGATGAGTTGGTTTTAAAGAGCTTATATTTATCAATGCTAACAAGTATACCAATCGTTTTTGGGTTTGCAGTATTACCACTATTCTTACCAGTTAAGATGTTTAGGTTACTGACTAATCATACAGAACTCTACCCGATTATGCAGGAAACCCTAATCTGGCTGTTTCCTTTTATTCTCGCCCTTGCCAGCGCATCAATGTTAGAAGGATACTTCATTGGTTTAAAACGGGGTGTAACATTGCGAAATGCAGCTTTAGCTGCATTTATAGTCATGTATCTACCAATATCTATTACGGCAAGATATCTTGAGAATGTTAATCTGCTTTGGGCTTCATTGGTTGTTTACATGGTAGGAACAGCAATCTACCTAGCTAGGTGCGTTCTGGCAGAGCGAGTATTTGAACAAACCGTTGACACTCCCCCGGATGAATCACGGAGTATTCTAACCAAGGTTTAGCCTGCCGTCAGGCATAATTGCTACAACGTAGATTGAAGTTGAAGAAAAAAGGTTCTGCCAACTAAACGGGCAAGGGGTCTCCCGTTAAATCAAAGATTATAACGGGAGACCTTGCTCTCAAGGTGTGGAACTGAATTCCGCACACAGCCCCACCCTACGGCAGGGCCGTTTCATTCTCCACCCAAAAATTTGGGGTTAGCTAGTTCGCGAGAAGCCCCGCGCCTTACCCTATAGGGTAGGCGTCGGGATGACAGCGAGGCAATGGAGTAAAACGCAATTGCCAACTAAGACTCTTTTGGTTCAGGGAAACGAGCTATTAAACTTCTTATCAGCTCAGAGCTAGTCATTCCTCTGCGTTCGCGTAGCGTGGCCTACGGCCAATCAGCTTCCTGTCTTAATTGTCTTTTTTCAAAGTCGGTTAATCTGATCATCAAGTTTTTATCTTTCATCATGCATTGACATTTGTAAATACTCCTGTTATTATTATAATAGGTCGAAAAACAGGAGGTAGCAACAATGAGAGCAGCGTATCAGTATAAGTTAAGATTGACTAAATCTCAAAAAGCTGAAGCAGAAAAATGGTTGGATATGCTTCGCTATCAATACAACTACTTACTGGCTGATAGGTTTAACTGGTACGAACAAAATCGTTGTGCTATAAACTCCTGCCCTCTTGTCTGCTACATTCCCGAGCCAAGAGATAATCCTGACTATTTTTCGCAAAAGAAAAGTTTACCTCAACTAAAAAAAGAAAGACCTTGGTATGGAGCAATCCACTCTCAAGTCTTGCAAGATTGTGTTAAACGTGTTGACTTGGCTTTTAAGCGATTCTTAAAAGGAGATTGCAACGGAAAAAAGAGCGGAAGACCTAGATTTAAAAGTCAAAGCAGATACAAGTCTTTTACTTTTCCATCTCTGTCTAAAAGTCCTATAAGTGGGAACATCTTGACTCTTCCTAAGTTCGGAAAAGTTAAGATGATCTATCACAGGCCAATCCCTGAAGGGTTTAAAATCAAGACAGCTACGATAACTCGTAAAGCTGATGGCTATTACGTTACGCTTTCGATCCAAGATGACACCGTTCCGGAAATCTTGCCAATAGCAAGCGTCACAAATCCTGTTGGGGTAGACATGGGACTCAAGTCTTTCTTAGTTAAATCTGATGGATCAGAAGTCCCAATTCCTCAGTACTACCGAAAAGCCCAGAAGCGATTAAAGAAAATCCAAAAAGCAGTTAGCCGTTCCAAAAAGGGTAGTAAAAACAGGAAGAAGGCAATCGCCCTATTGGGGAAGGCTCATAAAAAAGTATCTGACACCAGGAAAGATTTCCATTTCAAGACAGCAAAAAAACTACTAGACAACCATGACTTGGTAGCTCACGAAAAGCTAAACATCAAAGGACTAGCTAGAACCAAACTTGCTAAGTCTGTATTAGATGCTGGGTGGGGGCAATTTCTCTCTATACTGTCGAACAAAGCCGAAAATGCTGGTTTGATAACGAAAGCAGTGAATCCTCGAAACACCAGTCAAAACTGTTCTAATTGTGGACAAAAAGTTCCGAAAAAGTTAAAAGACCGCATTCATTCTTGTCCTCATTGTGGATACACAGCGGATAGAGACGTGAACGCGGCTAAAAATATCTTGAATTTGGCGGTGGGGCATCCCGTCAGCAGTAAAGCTTGCCGAGCAACCGAACCGTTAGGTGGTGTTGGCAAGAAGCCCGCGTTGTCCCGTTAGGGCAACGTCGGGAGTATGTCACGGATCTAAAAGCCTTTCATACTAGGCGATCGCATCATTTTTTTCTAAGATTAGACATTTTCAGAGAAAAAAAGAGATAAAACTGTCTCCAGTTCTGAGTTTAGGCGATCGCAAAAATTTAGAATCTGGAGTTTAGACTAACTGACTCCAAGGACTTGACCCCTAGTTCGTCAGGATGAGAAGATAAAAACTTTATAGAACTTTCCTCAAGTCCTGATGAAACTGAAACGATTACGAGAGTTTCGCCAAAACGTCTATAATCAGATGGGAACTGCAAAGGATGCTGTTTTTGAATTGATGGATGCTGCGATCTTGACTCTTCGTCCAAGTTGTTTGGCGGAATTGTCTCTATCTTCTGTCTTTCGTAGAGAGTGGCACTCAGCCTATGAAGCACTGTCTGATTGTAGACCTCACTGGTCAAATTTGCTGAAACTTTTTATACTCGAAATACCTCCAATCATTCAGCCAATATTAGTAGCTGACCATTCACCTTATTCCCTCCCGGATGCGGTGACTCTTACTGAAAAAACATACGAGTATCAAGCGTCTTCTGTGTCAGTAAATCGTCCAGTGGGCGTGGGGTAAGGGTACTCGACAGTTACTTATCTCCCTGAAAACAAAGGGAGTTGGGCGTTACCATTAAGCCATGAAAGAATCACTTCTGAACAAACTCCCATTGAAAAAGTAGCCACTCAACTGAAATAAATTTGTTATCTTTTAACTCAACGACCCATTGTACTGTTTGACAGTCAATATGGTTGTGCAAAATTACTCTTATAAATCGCAAATATCTGGTGTGACAAATTAATGCGATTGCGTTCTAATCTTTGTCTATATGGATTTCCACCAGGTTATTCAGGTATTGATCGTCCCCAAAAACATGGTCATAAATTCAAGCTGAATGACTCAACGACTTGGAATGAACCGGATGACATAGCGGAAGTTAATGACCCTAAATTTGGAAAAATCAAGTTGAAAGTCTGGCACAACTATCACTTCAAAGAATCCGCTTCACATTCAATGTCTATTGTACGAGTTGAACAACTTGACTCGAAAAAGACCAAGCCGTTATGGTTAGCTTGGGTTGGGTTTGAAATGCCATCTCTATTGGAAGTTTTTAAGTTATACCAAAGACGTTTTACTATTGAGCATTGGTATCGGTTTGCCAAACAGAGACTCCATTGGACATTACCGAAATTGGGAACAAAAGAAGGGTGTGACCGATGGAGTCAATTGATGCCTTTAATGACTTGGCAGTTGTGGTTAGTCCACAAAGAAATCACAGATAATCCTTTACTTTGGCAAAAACATCAAACTCAATTATCCCCCGGAAGAACCGCAGCAGCTTGGAGCGAAGTAATGTTTGCGATTGAAGTAATGTTTGCGATTGGTACACCTACTCGTTCACCCAAACTGCGTGGAAAATCCCCAGGCTGGCAAAAAGGCAAAAAGAGGAATAAGAAACTAAGGTGTCCTATTGTAAAAAAGGGCAAAGGTACCTTTAGCTAAAATAAAACGAATAAATTGAAAAAATTACCCTGATTTTTATAGAAATTTCGCAACGATTTCAGTTTGAATTTCCCCCAGAGATTGACTCATTCTTCAAGCTTTAGTCTAAACTCCAGTGGACTAGTAGAAGCAATGGCAGAAAGTGGAGGAGGTCCGGAAGTCATTGACGAAATTGCCAGGACTTTCCAAGCAATTAATCGGCTATCTTCCGAAGAAGTGGCTGCCATGCTAGCTGAGATGAAGGAAAATTCGTAAAAGCCTATGACGTTTCAAGTTGTTTATAAACCCATAAACTTTATGAAACTTACAACAGAAAAAATAGACGAATATAACAATCATGGATTTCTGTTAATTCCTGATTTATTTTCTCAAGAGGAAGTCTCGCTGATACAAGCACAGCTACCCGGTTTAATGGCTGAAGATGTACCAGGGCGAGTGCTATAAAAAGATCGTAAGACGGTTCGCGCTTTACACGGTTGCTATCTGTTTAACAAGGTTTTCCACAACTTAATCCGAGAACCGCGCTTGCTCGAACCTGCCCATCAGCTTCTTGGCAGTCAGGTGTATCTTTACCAATTTAAGATTAATTTAAAAGCAGCTTTTGGTGGAGATGTATGGCCTTGGCATCAAGATTTTATCTACTGGCACAAGGAAGATGGAATACCACTACCGAAGGTTATTAGACTAGCAATTTTATTGGATGATCTGAATGAATTTAACGGACCGATGATTTTTATTCCAGGTTCCCACCAACAGGGGATGCTCGATGTATAAGCATCGGTAGCACAAACTGAAGCTAATCCTGAAACAGCAGATTGGAAAGTGAATGTTAGCGCAAATCTTAAGTATTGTCTTCCCCCACAAACTGTTACACAATTAGTTAAAAAATTTGGAATTTTAGCCCCGAAAGGTACGGCTGGGTCTATAATGTTGTTCGATAGCAACGTGGTTCATGGCTCGGTTACCAACATTTCTCCTTTTCCCCGCCGACTTATGATTATTACTTACAACAGTGTCGAGAATCTTCCCGTTTCTGTCGATCGGCCCAGACCAGAATTTTTGGTTAGTCGCGATTATAAGCCACTGAAACCTCTAGCTGATTCTGAAAGCCTCTTGTCTGGTCAATAAAAACAATAAAAATTAGGAATGGGTTCCAAAAAATGGATAAGTCTTCGTCAGATCGTTTTTTACCTACAGACAAACAAGAACTCCTCAAACTCCTGCTCCATAAAAAAGGCTTGCGTCAAGGGTCGGCCAAAACGATAACTCGCCGAACCGATGCTGGACCCATACCGCTTTCCTATTTTCAGGAACAACTGTGGTTGCTCGCACAACTCAATCCCAAGGTTCCTTTCTATAACGAGCCCGCAACAGTTCATATTCGGGGTCAATTAGATGCGATCGCACTAGAGAAAAGCCTGAAGGAAATTATCCGCCGTCACGAAGCTTTACGAACTAAGTTTATGATTGTGAGCGGACAACCCCTTCAAATTATTGCTCCACCACCTGATTTTAAGTTGACAAGGATCGACCTGCGGGAATTTCCGAAAAACAAACGGGAAACTGAAGCGCGACAACAGGCAACTTTAGAAGCTCAAAAACTATTCGATCTGACTGCTTCTGGGCTACTAATGCGAGCCCTCTTGATACAGCTAACAGACCAAGAGTATCGGTTATTTCTGACCTTCCATCATATCGCCATTGACGGAGTTTCCCTGTATGGTATTTTTCTGAAAGAATTGGCAACCCTCTACCAAGCCTTTTCCTCAGGTCAGCGATCGCCCCTTCCCGAACTCCCCCTACAATATGCAGACTTTGCCGTGTGGCAGCGACAGTGGATGCAGGGCGAAGTGTTGTCCCAGCAAATTGACTATTGGAAACAAAAACTCAGTGGCGAACTGCCCATACTTCAGTTACCCTGCGATCGTCCCCGACCTCCAGTACAGAGTTTTCGAGGTGCAAAGCAAAAGTTAACCTTGTCTAAAAGTCTGAGTGAGGCACTCAAAGCCTTCAGTCAGCAGGAAGAAGTAACGCTATTTATGACATTGTTAACAGCCTTCAAAACCTTGCTCTATCGATACACACAGCAGGAAGATTTGATGGTTGGCACGGCGAGTTCAGGTCGCCATTCCCCAGAAATTGAAAACCTGATTGGCTACTTTGTGAATATGCTGGTGTTGCGGACAGATTGTTCGGGCAATCCCAGTTTTCGACAGTTGCTCGATCAGGTGCGAAAAGTCCTGTTAGAAGCCTATGCTCATCAAGATATCCCCTTTCAAAAACTTGTGGAGACACTCCATCCCGTACGCGACCTAAGTAAAAATGCTCTGTTCCAGGTGATTTGTACGATGGAACCACCACCACCAGCCTTTGATTTAGACTGGACTGTCAGCCGGCAAGATGTGGATAACGCTACGTCAAAGTTTGATTTATTTCTAAATCTAGAAGACAGACCGGAAGGAATTATTGGTTACCTTGAGTATAGCACAGATTTGTTTGATGCTGACAGGATACACCGGATGCTTGGTCATTTTCAGACTTTGCTAGAGGGAATCGTTACCAATCCTAACCAAAGCATTTCTGAATTACCTCTGTTAACCGACAAAGAGCGTCATCAACTGTTAGTGGAGTGGAATAATACTCAGGTTGACTATCCCCAGGATAAGTGCATTCGTCAATTATTTGAGGAACAGGTGGAAAAAACACCGGATGCAGTTGCGGTGGTATTTGAAGACCGACAATTAACCTATCGGGAGTTGAATTGTCGGGCTAATCAATTAGCACATTATTTACAATCGGAGGGAGTCGAACCAGAAGTTTTGGTGGGGATATGTGTTGAACGTTCTGTTGAGATGGTGGTGGGATTGTTGGGCATTATCAAAGCCGGTGGGGCTTATGTTCCCCTAGACCCAGGTTATCCGATTGAGCGGTTGGCTTACATGATTGAAGATACTCAAGCTTCAGTGCTATTAACTCAAAAAAACTTGGTAGCTGGATTACCGGAAAATAAAGCGCAAATCATTTGTTTAGATGCTGACTGGAATCTAGTTAGTCAACAAACTGACTTAAATCCCAACTGTACTGCTGATCAGGAAAACTTGGCTTATGTAATCTACACTTCCGGTTCTACAGGTAAGCCTAAAGGTGTAGGAATGAAGCACCTGGCCTTGAATAATCTGATTTTGTGGCAACGGTCAAACACAACAGTTTCAACCAGGGCAAAAACCCTGCAATTTGTACCAATTAGCTTTGATGTCTCTTTTCTAGAAATATTTTCAACCTGGTGTGGGGGTGGAACCTTGGTCTTAATCTCAGAAGAACTGCGACGAGACCTTGTTGCTTTACTACATTTGGTAAGAGCAAAACAAGTAGAAAGACTGTTTCTTCCTTTTGTTGCTTTACAGCAGTTAGCAGAAACCGCTCAAACTTTGGGATTGATGCCCACAAGTCTGCGGGAAGTAATCACAGGAGGGGAACAGTTGCAAATTACTCCAGCGATCGCCAGCTTTTTCTCCCAGCTAAAAGATTGTTCCCTTCATAATCAATATGGACCATCAGAAACTCATGTTGTAGTTACAGTATTTACCTTAACCGGTTCTACTGACACTTGGTCAGCACTACCACCTATTGGTCGTCCCATTGCTAACATTCAGATTTACATCTTAGATCGATTCGCACAACCTGTACCTGTGGGAATTCCTGGTGAGTTGTACATCGGTGGAGTTTCCCTAGCTAGAGGTTATCTCAACCGTCCTGAGTTGACCGCAGAACGATTTATTGCCAACCCCTTTAGTCAAGAAGAGGGGTCCCGCCTTTACAAAACTGGGGACTTAGCCCGTTATTTACCCGATGGAAATATAGAGTTTCTCGGACGTATTGATAATCAAGTAAAACTTCGAGGTTTCCGCATCGAACTCGGAGAAATTGAAGTAACACTCGCTCAACACCCCGACCTGCGGCAGACTGCGGTGATTGTCCGAGAAGACCAACCAGGGGATAAGCGCTTAGTGGCTTATGTTTGTCCAAATGAGGGGCAAATCCCGACTTCGGGTCAACTGCGCCGCTTTCTCTGGGAAAAGTTACCAGACTACATGGTGCCCGGAACGTTTATCATTCTGGAAGCTTTTCCCTTAACACCTAGCGGCAAAGTCGATCGCAGGGCTTTACCCATCCCTGATGCTTCAAGTTTGGTTGGTGAAACCAGTTTTGTTGCCCCCCGGGATTCTGTAGAACTGCAACTAGCTCAAATTTGGTCAGAGATTCTGGGTGTTTCTCCCATTGGAGTTCACGACAACTTTATTAAATTAGGCGGAGATTCCCTGTTAGCCACCAAAATTATCGGGCTTGTGTGCGATCGCTTCCAGGTAGAACTAGGGCTAAATTACTTATTCGAGTGTCCTACAGTAGCAAAGTTAGCCAAAATTGTTACCCAGGTAGCTCAAGAAGAGCAATCATATTGTTTGCCATCCCTGGAACCCATTTCACGACAGCAAACCATTCCTTTATCCTTTGGTCAAAAACAATTGTGGTTTATCACCAAATTAGTTCCCTCTGAACCAATCTACAATGAAACCTTTACCATTGATTTGGGTGGGGATATTAATATCCAGGCATTATCAAACAGTTTGAAAGAACTCATCCGCCGTCACGAAATTCTGCGGACTACATTTAGAGTCGTCAACGGACAGCCAGTTCAGGAGATTCATCCCCCATCACGTTTGACTTTACCCGTGGTTGATTTGCGCTTCTTGCCGGAAACGGAACGAGAAACCGAAGGGTTGCGAATTGCCACCGAACAGCTTCGCACCACTTTTGACCTAACCCGAGGTCCCTTGCTGCGAGCCACTCTGATTCAGCTTGGAAAAACAGATTATCGGCTCTACTTGGCAGTGCATCATATTGTGGTGGATGGAGAATCCCTCACCAGTATATTTTTTCCGGAATTGGAAACCCTTTATGGGGCATTTTCTCAAGGCTTACCCTCACCTCTGCCGGAGTTAACCATCCAATATGCTGACTTTGCCGTTTGGCAGCGACAGTGGTTACACGGAGAAATTATTTCCAATCAGCTTGCCTTCTGGGAGAAACAACTGGAAAATTTACCCCAGTTACAACTTCCCACTGACCGTCCCCACAACCCACAAACCACTTTTGCTGGTTCGCGACTTTGTTTTACACTCTCAAAAGATTTAACCGAAAAGCTCAAAACCATCAGTCGTAAAGAAGGTGTCACTTTATTTATGACCCTAGCAGCAGCTATCAAAGTTTTGCTTTATCGCTATTCATCCCAAGAAGATATTGTCATTGGCACTGTCAGCTCCCAACGCAACCGACCAGAGTTACAAGGGGTGATGGGAGACTTTCTTAATACTTTAGTTGTGCGTAGCGACCTCAGTGGAAATCCCAGTTTCCCAGAACTGTTAAAGCGAGTCCGAAATGTCATTTTATCCGCTTACGCCAATCAAGATCTGCCGTTTGAACAGGTGGTCAATGCTCTTCATCCCGATCGCCACGTCAGCCAAAATCCCCTGTTTCAGGTAATGTTTGTGCTTCAGCCCCCTTTAACTGATGATAAGCTGGGATGGAGGGTTAGCCAGTTAGAGGTAGATTCGGGCTGCTCGAAGTTTAACCTCACTTTTAATTTAGAGGAACGACCAGAGGGAATGATCGGGGCGATCGAGTACAATACCGATTTGTTTGATGCTGCAACTATTGACCGGGCGATCGGACATTTGATGACTTTACTAGAGGGATTTGTTGCTGATCCGGAAACTTCCATTGCTCAATTGCCGTTGTTGACTGAAAGTGAGTGTCATCAGTTGTTAGTGGAATGGAATAATACTCAACTTGACTATCCCAGGGATAAGTGCATCCATCAGTTATTTGAGGAACAGGTAGAAAAGACACCAGATGCAGTGGCAGTGGTATTTGAAGAGCAAAAATTAACTTACCATCAGTTAAATTGTCAAGCTAATCAACTGGCACATTATTTGCAAACTCTGGGGGTCGGACCAGAGGTATTAGTGGGCATCTGTGTTGAACGTTCTCTGGAAATGGTAGTGGGATTGTTGGGGATTATGAAAGCAGGTGGAGCTTATGTGCCGTTAGACCTGAATTATCCTCAAGAACGAGTTGACTATATTTTATCTAATTCAGAAGCCAAAATCCTGATTACTTCTAGTCAGTTATTTAGTTCCTTACCCAACAATGAAACTCAAGCGATTTGTTTGGATACAGACTGGGAGATTATTTCTAAGTCAAATCAAGCCAATCTTGAAAGCACGGTTAAACCCAATAATTTATCTTATGTCATCTTTACCTCTGGCTCAACAGGAAAACCGAAGGGCGTACAAATTTGCCATCAATCTTTGATGAATTTTATCAATTCGATGAAGCATGAGCCGGGGTTGAGTAGTCGCGATCGCATCTTAGCAATCACCTCAATTTGTTTTGACATTCATACCCTGGAAATTTACCTGCCCTTAACAGTAGGTGCCACAATAACTTTAGCAAGTCCAGAAGTAGCGATGAACGGGAAAAAATTGGCAGAAAAACTAGCCAATGATAGAGTGAGTGTGATGCAAGCCACCCCCGCTAATTGGGGAATGTTACTGAATGCAAACTGGTCAGGTTGCCCTGAGTTAAAAGCCATTTGTGGTGGAGAAGTTATGCCACAATCTTTAGGCGATAATTTATTAGAAAAAGTCGGCGGTTTATGGAATATATACGGTCCTACTGAAACTACCGTTTGGTCAACAATTAGAGAGGTAAAACCTAACCGCGCCAGTCTTCACAAAGATGCCCCTGAATCCATAGGTCGTCCGATTGCCAACACCGTTATCTACATCCTAGACTCTCATCTCCAAGCCGTACCCATTGGTGTACCCGGAGAACTGCATATTGGTGGTGCGGGTTTAGCCCGAGGTTATCTCAACCGTCCGGAACTGACAGAGGAAAAGTTTATCCCTAACCCCTTTAGCAATAAACCAGGTTCTCGCCTCTACAAAACTGGTGATTTAGCTCGTTATTTACCCGATGGAAATATTGAATATCTTGGACGTATTGATAATCAAGTAAAAATTCGAGGTTTCCGCATCGAACTCTCAGAAATTGAAGCAGTACTTGCCCAACATTCCAAGGTGCGAGAAGCTGTAGTCATCGCCCGCGAGGACATTCCAGGAAACAAACGGCTTGTTGCTTATTTAACTACTAATGACGCAAAAACTACGATCAATGATTTGCGTTCTTTCCTCAAGACTAAGCTACCCGACTACATGATTCCTGCTGGTTTTTTCTTTCTCGAAGCAATGCCCCTGACTCCTAATGGTAAAGTCAACCGTCGTGGCTTACCTGTCCCCGATGCTTCAAGTTTGGTTCGGGAAAGCAGTTTTATTGCTCCCCGGGACTCGGTGGAATTACAACTAGCCCAAATTTGGTCAGAGATTCTCGGTGTTTCTGCCATCGGAGTCCGAGATAACTTCTTTGACCTCGGTGGTCATTCTCTGTTAGCAGTGCGTCTGATGGTACAAATTGAGAAAGAATTTGGCAAAAATCTATCTTTAGCCGCCCTTTTCCAAGGAGCAACGATAGAACAATTAGCCATTCTACTGCGCCAAAACACTGATACTCACTCTTGGTCTCCCTTAGTTGCCATTCAACCCCTTGGAAACCACCCACCTTTCTTCTGTATGCCTGGTTCCGGTGGCAATGTGGTGTACTTCCACCAACTCGCCCGTCATCTGGGAAATGATCGACCTTTTTATGCTTTGCAACCTCCTAGTTTAGATGGGGTGTCGGAACCCTTTAGTAGTGTGGAACAAATAGCTGCCTATTACCTGAAAGCTATCCAAACCATTCAACCCTCTGGTCCGTACTTCCTCGCAGGTCATTCTTTTGGGGTTTTGGTTGCTTTTGAAATGGCACAACAACTACAAAAAAAGGGAGAAACAGTTGCCCTACTTGCACTCTTCGACCTTCCGGCTCCAATTCCTGGTCGTGCCCCAAAACAGCTAGATTGGGATGATACCCGATGGCTAACGAATATTGCCCATATCCTAGAAATGTTATCTGGGAAAAATCTCGGCATTTCCTATGAAACCCTCAAACCTCTAACTCCATTAGCGCAATTAAATTATCTCAAACAGCAGATGGAAACCGTCAATCTGTTGCCACCTAATTCAGGAATTGACCGAGTTCGTGGGATTGTTCAAACGATTAAAGCTGATGAATTGGCTTTTATGAGTTATCTCCCACAAGGAGGTTATCAAGGTCGGATTACCCTGTTCCGCACTAGGGAAGTTTATCAGGATGAATTGGGAATGCTTGATGAAATTCCTACGGATCCAACTTGGGGATGGAACCAGTTTTCTAGCCAAACCGTGGAGGTTCATGTAATTCCTGGAAATCATACTACTATGTTGAGTGAACCTCACGTAATGGTATTAGCTGAACTGTTGAAACTTTGCTACCAACAAAGCTCACCTGATTTTAAATTGTAGTTACGTCTTGAAAATAAAAAACCAAACCTATGAAAATTAAAATTATTATTCCCATAAATAACAGCGATTTCAACGATGAAATTTCCCAAGCCGTTGAACCCGTCCTGACACCTGATATGACGGTAGATGTGGAAAATATTTCAGAGGGGACTCGTTCAATTGAAAGTCGTTATGATTCAGAAATCAATGCCCCTTATGTGATTGCACAAGCGGTGAAAGCCGAACGAGATGGCTTTGACGGGATTTTTGTATCGGACATGGATTACTGTGGAGTTGAAACAGCTCGAGAGGTCATTGACATTCCAATTGTTGGAGGGTTCCGACCCAGCGCCTATACAGCAATGATGCTTGCTCAAAGGTTCTCAATTATTACTATTGTGAATTCAGTTGTAGCAATGCAACGGGAGCATATCAGGAAGTTTGGAATTTCCCCCAATTTTGCTTCCATTCGTTCCGTGCATCTTCCGGTTTTGAGCTTACATGACAAGCAAGTTGCCGTAGAAAAAGTCTATGCCGAAAGTGTCAAAGCGATTGATGAAGATGGTGCTAATGCCATAATTTTTGGTTGCACTGGCTTTTTAGATATGGCTGATGCTGTTGCTCAACGTCTAGCCGAAGCGGGAAGAGGAGTACCTGTTGTCGATCCAAATCGCGCCGCCATTTCATTTTTGGAGTTGTTGATTCGGAACAAGCTTTCCCAGAGTCGGTTAACTTATTACAAGCAAAATTACTGGTAAAAACAGGACTAATACCAATTTAATCAGAACAAATAATGGCGATCGCCCTTGTCTTACCCAGTATGGTAATTACTATACAAAAAAAAATTAATAAAACCTGGAATTAAAATAATGAATTATTTTCAAAATCACAATAATGATTTAATCTCTAATCCAGAAATCAGTTCTGTTTATCCTATGTCAGAGGGGCAGAAAGGGTTATGGTTTATCCACCAAATAGCCCCTGGCAATAGCGCTTACAACGAGTATAATGCGGTAAAAATAAATTCACCCTTAGATATAGAAACCTGGAAAGCAACATGGCGAAAAATCGTAGAACGTCATGGCATTTTACGAACCACTTATGGAACGGATAAAGAGGGCGAACCTGTGCAAATTGTTCATCCTATGATGAATGTACCCATGCAGGTGATTGATGCTAAGGATTGGAGTGAAGAACAGTTAAAGCAAGAAATTTTCGCCTGTGCAGATGTTCTCTATGATTTAGAAAAAGACCCTGGGGGGGCGACATGAGAGCTAAAAAGTAGACTGTATAAGCTTCATAGCTCTCATACCTCGTAAATAATGATCGAGCTTATGACGACTTAAATGCATCAAATTTTCAACTAATCCCCAACATTTAT
>NZ_JAAHFZ010000079.1:0-26615 GCF_010672795.1 Moorena sp. SIO1G6 | reverse complement strand
TTCCTGAACTACTGCTGACTTTTTCAGCTGGTCACCCACCAGGAGGTATTGACTCAAACTATTACTCTGACTAATTTGTCAGTTTTACTGAGATCTAGTCTACCGTACTTTTAAAAGAGCCGCACCCAAATCCTTTCAAGATCCGATAAAAAACCATGGTCATAACTTAGATAGCTGGTGTAAAGAGCTGAGAATTTCTGCTAGTCAACTTACTGTTAAAACCCAAACTAAAAATAAGTCAACTCCTTCCTTTCGTATTGCCTGTGATGATTCTATTCAAGATATCGGAAAAGCTCATCAAGTTTGGCGATATGGCATTACCATAAAGAAAGAAGATGAAGAACACGTAATCGAGTGGCTCCATCAGCTTTGTAATTGGATTAAAGAGAATATATAACGATGATTCCATCAGATATTCGACTGTACACCTGGGTAGATGTAGAAGAAGTATTGTTGCGATCGCAAGAGCAAGAGCAATGGCCAAAAGACTTAGTTTGGGCTAGAGGGTATTGGGATGAATTAGTTCTCGGTATTCGTCCTGGTACTCAAAGCTCAATCAAAACATGGCTTCAGGAAGTCTACGAACCTCGATTCCAAGATAATGGCCAACAGGGTAATGATTGTATTATCCTCGAAAGTGCCGAGGGCAATCAGCGCACCTTACCGATTATTTTAGAAGAAACAGAGGAAGAACCCCCAACTCCTAAACTTATCCCCAATCTAGCTAGACCTACTGTTATTTGGCAACGAACTGAGAAGCTTCAAGCACCGGATATCTTCCCAGATGATTTACCTCCAGTGCTTGCCTTTCATTCTTTTAAAGGTGGTGTGGGTCGAACGACTCATGCTCTGGCCCTAGCACAAGCTTTAATCAACGCCAAGCAAAAAGTTCTTTTGATTGATGGCGATTTAGAGGCTCCTGGAATTAGTTGGTTATTAGAATCTAGGCTGCCTTATCCTCCTATTTGTTTCGCCGATATTATTGCCTTAATTCATGGAGACCCTTCTCCAGACGCAGAGCAAACCATTGACTTAGCAACCCAAAAACTTCAAAATGCTTTAGTAGACGGAATCTATATATTACCTTCCTTTCGTGTTAATAGCCGATTGACTGGTTTAGCCATTAAGCCAGAACATCTAATTAAAGGCCATAAAAATCCTTTTATATTGACAGATAGTTTAGCTCGTCTCGGCAAAGCCTTAGGAGTAAATGTTGTTTTAGTAGATTTGCGAGCAGGACTCTCGGAATTAGCAGCAGGATTAATTTTAGATCCGCGAGTCTATCGGATCTTTGTCTCTACGTTAAGCGGACAATCTATCAGCGGAACTGGGAGGCTTTTAGAATTAATTGCTAAACTAGCACCCTCGACACGAGATAAAGACCCTTACCCTGCTTTTATTTTGACTAAAGTTCCTCAAGATGAAACAGCTGAAAATTTTATCGAATCAGAACAAACACTTTTAGAAGCCATTCAACCCTTGCTAGGGGAAGATAGTGAACCAATTAGAATTACCATCCCATTTACTGAAAAGTTACAAATTTTGTCTAATTCTTGGCAAGAGGTTTGGCAGCACTTGGGAACTTCTCAATTGATTGATTTACTACATCCTTTATTAGAATGGCTGCCTGATAATTTAAATAAATCCAATCCACCAGATGAACCTATAAGTTTATTAAAGTCTCAAAGAGAAAGCTTAAGAAATATAGCATACAAAATGATTTATGCAGAGCGTGCTGAGACTGAAGATTTTCTGGTTACTGAGTCTTTGCAAAACTTAGCTAATGATTATCGAAGTCAGATTCCGATAAGTGTCGTTATTGGAGCCAAGGGTTCAGGAAAAACTTATACGTTTATGCAAATTATACGCAGACAAGAATGGAAAAAATTTGGACAAGATGTGGGAATAACTAATGTAGATAGCACAGTAGCTAGCACAGCCTTTATCGCACCGATTATTGCTTCAACTAATCTCAATGATAAAGCAAAAAAAATAGTATATGACGTCCGGAAATATTGTGCTGAACAGATAGGGTTGACGCCTCCCGTCGATGACAGTGAGATTAAGGACTATATTCGGGACGGATATCAAGAGGAATTACATGAAGGTCAATGGCGCGATCGCTGGTTAGATGTCATTGCCAAGACTCTAGGTATGACAGGTAAAGGTCGCGATTTACCTAAGTATATAGCAGAGAAAAAACAAAAGATAGTAGCTGTAATTGACGGATTGGAAGACTTATTTCAAGAATTTGCTCAGAATGAAGATCAACAAACTGCTTTACGAGCGTTATTGCAAGATGTTCCTCAATGGCTGGAACAACAACCCTTTCGTTGTTTAGGAATTATTATTTTTGTCAGACAAGATATTTTAACTGCTTCTGTCCGTCAAAATTATGGTCAAATGAAATCTCGCTATCAGCCTTATAGGTTAAGGTGGAATGAAGAAAGCGTATTGAGATTAGTTGCTTGGGTTGCCGATAAAGCTAATATTTCGTTAAACTTAAATCCAGCCGAGCTTCAAGATATGAATGAAGCAGAACTGACGGAAAGTCTAAGACCCTTGTGGGGCAAAAACCTAGGAAACGATCGCTCTAGACAAGCACGTTCTGCTCCGTTTGTCATTGCCGCATTATCTGACTACAATGGACAAATTCAGTCTAGGGATGTCGTGCGTTTTCTTAAAATTGCGGCAGGACAATCCATTGATGATGATTATTGGCAAGACCGAATTCTAGTTCCCAAAGCAATTCGAGGTTGTTTGGATGAATGCAGCCAAGAAAAAATTACAGAAATAGAGCTAGAAAATGAACCGTTAAAAAGAGTATTTAATAAATTACGTCCATTATCAGCAGATCAGAAAAAAAGCCCTTTTCAACTAGAAAATATTGACTTATCTCCAGAAGACATTAGCCTCCTTAAAGAAAATGGAGTCATTATCGCTGACGGCGATAAGTATTACGTTTCAGAAATCTTTCGTTTAGGATTAGGGTTTTCCCAAAATGTTGGCAGACCAAAAATTATGGCTTTAGCTCGTCGAGCTACACAAAGACTCTAGATGATGGTTATTAACGGTTTATTGACCTCTCCCCTCCTTCAAAGAAGGTGATTGAAACGGTTAAGGGAGCAGGGGTGTTTCAAAATTCAATAAATTAGAGCGAGAGAGGGGAATAGGTTAAACGTCTTGGTTCAATAAACAATGAACCCTAACGAATGAACACTCTTCCCCAGACTCTTGCTTTACGAACTAGGCTCTCACAACTAATTCGACCATTTTTGGGCAACTAACTCAGCCAAATCTACAACCCGCTGAGAGTAACCCCACTCATTGTCATACCAGGCAACTACCTTAACCATATCGCCACCCATGACCATAGTTAAGCTAGAATCCACAATTGAGGAAGCATCATGACCCCTGTAATCACAGGAAACAAGAGGTTCGTCGCCGTAAGCCAAAATTCCCTTGAGTGGGCCTTCAGCTGCTTCTTTGAGCACTTGATTGACCTGCTCAGCAATGGTACTTTTCTCCACTTGAACCACCAAGTCAACGATAGACACATTAGGAGTTGGCACCCGCAGAGCAATACCATTGAGTTTCCCTTTCAGTTCAGGAATCACTAGGGCTACCGCTTTGGCCGCACCAGTAGAGGTAGGGACAATGTTGAGCGCTGCTGCCCGAGCCCG
This sequence comes from Moorena sp. SIO1G6, assembly GCF_010672795.1. Classification (NCBI taxonomy): domain Bacteria; kingdom Bacillati; phylum Cyanobacteriota; class Cyanophyceae; order Coleofasciculales; family Coleofasciculaceae; genus Moorena; species Moorena sp. SIO1G6. Next base: position 22,932 of record NZ_JAAHFZ010000079.1, on the reverse strand, counting down.
ACGTACATCCCGGTGGCTCGCATCAAGAAGCCGCTGGTCCCCCGTGTAGCTGTGGGTTGTGGTCATTGTCCCTTTGATAATGCCAAACTGCTCATGCAGTACTTTGGCAAAGGGAGCTAGACAGTTGGTAGTACAGCTAGCATTGCTAATCACGTTATTTCCTTCGTCGGTGTAGTCTTCGTGATTAACACCCATGACATAGGTGGGGACGTCGCCTTGGCCAGGAGCAGTGATTAGCACTTTCTTAGCACCAGCAGCTATATGCTTGCCAGCTCCATCCTGATCTCGGAAGACACCAGTGGCTTCGATAACTAGGTCAACACCCCAAGAGTCCCAGGGCAAGTTCAAGGGGTTCCGGTCGGATACACACTTGACAGTTTTTCCATTAGCTGTGATGGAATTTTGATCACAACTGATATCTGCATCAAGTTTGCCCAGCATTGAGTCGTATTTGAGCAGATGGGCATTTGTCTTGGGATCAGAGGTATCATTGATTCCCACTATCTCTAACTGGCTATTCTCCCGAGTCAGCCAGCATCTCATAAAGTTGCGTCCGATGCGTCCAAAACCATTGATCGCTACTCTAATCACTGCTTCTTGCCCTCTGTAATTCAAAGTAAATATTTTCTTAATGATTCTAATAATATCGCAAAGGTTGAAACAATTTGAAACTTTTACTGAATTAATGTGGTGTGATGTACTCGTTTTGAAGCCAGATGGGTATACTTATCTCCAAAGCTGGAGGTTTTGGGAGCAGAGTCTCCTCTGGGGATGGCACAGATCTGACAGATCTCAATATTGCCTCGGCAACCTGATTTTACTCACGCCATGTCTGAATGCAGTCGCTCCCAAAGCCCCTCTCCCCTAACCAGTCTCAACCGATTAGTTTGGTATGTAAGTCCTAACCCTCATGGTTGGGAGTCATACGGATAAACCCAAAAATCACCACTAGCTCTGTTCTAGTGCTATTTTATGGGTGTTTATGGGTCTTGGGACGTTTTTCCGGATTGAGAACTCTTGTTGACGTGTAATATATACGACAATCTAGGTACTCAAAAATCAGTTATGTAACAGTTACGTTATCAAACTTAAGGTATTATTCCCCGGTTTGACAGTACAGATGTACTTATTTACCAAAAATTATTCCTGGATATGTATTTTTCCTGATATGATAGCGCGTGTTATTGGCAAATTAGGCGTGTGCGGTGTGGTGTGTAAGGAGTTAAAATGCCAAAGACTGTTGATTTCAGTAATAAACCATTTCATTTCATTGGTATTGGCGGAATTGGGATGTCAGCTCTTGCCTACATCCTAGCCAAACGCCAATTCCGAGTATCTGGCTCAGATACTCGGACAACCCATATCACGCAACGTTTGCAAGCAGTAGGTGCTCAGATCTTCAGACAGCAGTGTGCTGCCAACTTAGAATTTTTCCAATCCAGGAACGCACCAGCTTGTGAGGACGTAGCAGCTAAAACGGTTAGCACGAGTTTGAACCCAAAGGCGCTCACAGAAATATCACAATCAAGTCCGACTATATCTGTAGCTGACCCCTGTTTAGGATTGCCTCAAGTTATCTGTTCCACAGCAATTAACCCATTAAACTCTGAGTATCAGGCAGCTTTAAAGCTAGGTTGCCCGATTTTCCATCGCTCAGATTTACTAGCGGCGTTGATTGAAGACTATTACAGTATAGCAGTCGCTGGGACTCATGGGAAAACTACAACCAGTAGTTTGATCGGTTATCTACTGTGGCAAGCGGGTTGTGACCCCACCATGATTATCGGTGGTGAGGTGGATGCTATCGGTGGTAATGCCAGGCTGGGAAATGGACCATTACTGGTTGCTGAGGCTGATGAATCCGATGGTTCATTGGTTAAGCTCTCCGCCGAGATTGGTGTAGTAACCAATATTGAGCTGGATCATCCAGACCATTACCAGAAGTTAGAGGAGGTTGTTGAAATATTCCAGACGTTCGCGAAGCGCTGTAAAAATTTAGTGGGATGTATTGATTGCGAGACAGTGCGATCGCAACTAAAACCGAATATCAGCTATAGTCTACGGCGGGATATGGGGGCAGACTATAGCGTTGATGATGTAACTTATGAAGCTAATGGCACTACCGCCAGAGTTTGGGAGGGCAATCAGGTTTTAGGTCGGTTGGAGCTGAAATTGCTGGGCAAACATAATCTCAGCAATGCCCTAGCCGCAGTAGCAGTAGCACGAAATTTGGGGTTAGAGTTTGAGGCAATTGCCTCCGGGATCGCTAGCTTTGAGGGAGCAAAACGCCGATTTGAGCTGCGGGGCAAGTGCAATGATATTAGTTTTGTGGATGACTATGCTCACCACCCCAGTGAAATTCAGGCAACCCTAGCTGCCGCAAGAATTCAGGTCAACGCTGACCAGCGAATAATTGCAATTTTCCAACCTCACCGATATAGTCGTACCCTGAGGTTTCTCCCCGAGTTTAGTGTTTCCTTTAGTAACGCTGACTTGGTGGTTATCAGTGATATCTACAGTGCTGGGGAACCAGATTTAGGAGAAATTAGTGGGGAAAACCTTTATCAGGCGATCGCATCTAACCATAAGGATGTGCATTACCAACCAACTCTCGAATCAGTGGTAGAGTTTCTCAACCAAATTCTCTATCCTGGGGACTTAGCCCTATTCTTGGGAGCCGGTAATCTGAATCAGATTATTCCTAAGGTTATGGGGTTTTACCAACAGCCTGACAATGGCTTAGTTAAGCAAGATTTAGCCCCAAAGCATCAATAATTGTCAATCAAGCTAGGGAATCGTAACTATAGACCTACCTCAGAAGGTCAGTATGATCTCAAGCCTCTACTATACTCGTGAATCAACTTTCCACGAACTCCTCTGGGTACTCTACCCCCTAGCAATTCTAGCCAATGTGACTGCCAAAAACCGATCGGCATTATTTTCATTGTGTGTAGATCCGACTCTCTACCCTGATTTTCCTGATGATAACTAGCGTGCTAACCCAGAAAAAAACTCCTTCCCAGTTACAGTTGTATATTCCAGGAACCAATTGTCCACTTCAGTCCCAGGTATCCTTAGCCAAACTCACCTCATTTCGTGTGGGAGGTCCCGCTCAGTGGTACGTCGCCCCTCGGAGCCTAGAAGACCTACAAGCTAGTTTCCAGTGGGCTCACTACCAAAAATTACCCCTAACCCTGTTAGGGGCGGGTTCCAACCTTCTAGTCAGCGATATCGGTTTGCCGGGTTTGGTAATTTGTACTCGCTATCTGCGCCATACTCACTTTGATGCAGATACAGGGAGAATTACCGCCAGTGCTGGTGTACCGATTGCCCGTCTGGCATGGCAGGCTGCCAAACGAGGCTGGGAAGGGCTAGAGTGGGCTGTGGGCATACCTGGAACCGTTGGTGGTGCTGTGGTGATGAATGCTGGTGCCCACAAAAATTCCACAGCTGATATTCTCTTTAATACAGATGTTCTATCCCCTGATGGCTCAATAGCCCAACTCAGTAGCCAAGACCTAGGCTTTAGCTATCGCACCTCAATCCTTCAAGGTAGCGATCGCATAGTCAGCCAGGCCACATTTCAGTTAAAACCGGGTGCTGACCCAAAACAGGTGCGCTCACTGACATCAGAGCATTTGGCAAGACGACACACTACCCAACCTTACCACCTACCTAGCTGTGGCAGTGTGTTCCGCAATCCTGATCCTTATGCTGCTGGTTGGCTAATTGAACAAATTGGTCTAAAAGGCTACCAAATTGGTGGTGCTAGAATAGCTGAACGCCATGCCAACTTTATACTTAACTGTGGTGATGCTAAGGCTAGCGATATCTTCCGCATGATCCACCATATACAGGAGCAAGTAGAAAAGCACTGGTCACTGTGTTTAGAGCCAGAAGTGAGGATTTTAGGTGATTTTACCAAAAAACTAGCAATGGAAAGCCCTATGTCTTTAGAGCAGGGATAAAAACCAGCGAGGGGATCAATCCCCTCCTATGGTTCCAGTGGATATACCAAAACCGATCCTGTTGGAATATCAGTTCAAAGCTGATCACCAAGCTGATCACCAACATGATCAATTTTTAGTTGATCAAAAATCGACGAAGCTGAAAATCCCGTCTATGCCCGAGCTTTTAGACAACCGCCGGATTGTGGAGCCAATCAGCGTCGGCCGGTTATGAGTAATAGTTTTAAGTCACTTGAAATAAGGCTCGACTCTCCTTACGGCAATTCAAAGGATGAAAGCGAGATAGTGGCTAAAGCCACTGTGAAAAAAATATTTTTAGAGTTCTGGAATCTTGACCGCAATTAATGTAGAATTAGGTATAGAGTACAGGCTGAAAAACCGCTAGGACAACTGGAATAGGTAACCAAGTTTGACCGCCTAGAAAGTAGTAATGCTGCTGAGGGTAGGGAAAATCCTCTTTAAAAACCCAATCGTCAATCAACAATTGGCGTGTGAACCTAGAACAGTATTTTTGAAAAAACACCCGGTGCGCTTGCCGTTGGCGAATTAAATTCACCACGGGTGGCACAGCAATGTACGGTGGGGCACACCGGAACATGGATAAAAGGAAGGGAAACGGAATCTTCGGCACTCCCAAGAAGTATCCGAACGCCTAAGGAGAACCACCCTCTAGGTCTGTCGTGAATTTACTGGGAATTTGGTAGGTTTCTACGGATTTTTGGTTAAGTATTGCCTCTTCCCCGAGGACACGTCGGTTTAAGGTGGTTCGTAGATTTAGGAATCCCCGCGTCTAATGACCGGGGAGTGTCAAAGTTGTGCTTGGCTAAACTAGAAAAGAACGGGAGGAAGTTAACTATATGACTTCAGCCCATGTATGAATAAGGAGACCGGGAATTTATTCCCCTATTTCCTATTGCTTTTAAGGCCAGGAAAGGTTAGTGGACAGTCAAATAGCATCACAATAGATACACGATAGATACACAATAGATAAAGGTTAATCACCACAGGATTTCTAATGTCAGCGCACCCCTTGCCCATAGACTGGGCTTAGTGCCAACCTGGGCAGCGGTTAAAACCGCGCTTGACGTTTGTTTTTCCTGCCCGGTCATTAGACAGGGGATTTCTAAACTTAACTGGGATTTTTTATGACACAAGACAAAGGAAAAGGATTTGGTCTCGGTCTCGGCAAGATGAAAGAACTAGCCGAAGCGTTCAAAAAAGCTCAAGAAGTTCAAAAGGGTGCCAAAGAGCTCCAGGATCAGTTGGAGCAAATGGAAATTGAGGGAACATCAGGGGAAGACGGTAAGGTGAAGGTGTTTCTCAGTGGCAATCAGGAACCCCTACGTGTAGAGATTTCTGAGGATGCTATCAATCAAGGAGCTGAGGCTTTATCTGAACTGGTGTTAGCAGCCATGAAAAATGCCTATGAGACCTCCACAGCCACTATGCGGGAGCGCATGGAAGAACTTACCAGTGGGTTAAACTTGCCAGGTTTATAACCTGATCGGTCAATCCCCACTCGGGATTCCGTAGGAAAAAACTATAGGCATGAGGAAATTAATCATTTTAAATGGCTCCCTCATGCCAAATATCCCATTAATACCTGACTATTGATCAATATTTGAGTAAAACGAAGCTACCTGTAGCTTTGGCAGTGAACTAACTCCATAATATAAGCTCTTAGCCACCTTCATATTGGCTGCTTCTGTCAAGTGAATGGCATCATGAAAGGCGAGTTCGGGAAAGTTTTGATAAATTGTGTACAAGTTGAGAACCTTGATATTTTTGGGAAAACCTTTCTCAAGTTGCTGACCCGCTGCCACCAATTTGGGATAATTGGCTTGCACTTGTTCCTGGTAAACCTTTCCTAACTGCTGCAAAATTTCCTTTTCTGCTGGTTTGATCTTATTGTTGCCACGACCAGTAATTTCTGGTTGGACAGCAACTAGTAAAGGAATTCGCTGTCCTGCTGTTAAACGCAGCATATGTCTGAGGTTATTTCGATAGCGCGTCAATCGACGTTCCAGTTCATCGGATTCCTGAGGAAGATACTTCTTCAGTGGCATAACGTCCCCCTTCATTACTAGAGACCGCTGACTCACTGATGGCTCAGGCTGTAAGACCCAGTATGTGATTGCTTTAGCGAGATAAGTTTTTGTAACTAAATGCTTCAACTGCTGGGTGAGATAGGTCCAAAAATGCCCGGTCGCATTTTGCAAGAAGGCTTCTGTTTTAGGAATATCTGTTAAATTTTGGTCACTGGGGGTGATCAAGTCTGTGTATCCACCCAACACTATTACTGCATCTGGACTGTAAGGTAAAATCTTGAGAGCTAACTGAGCTAGTGTATTGACAGAGGTATACCCTGGTACGGCGGCGTTGATGACACGATACTTACCATTTCGAATCTTTGGCGGCAGAGCAAGTGCTTGCTTTAATTCCGGTTCAGAAGGGGGTAAGGTCATCGGTCGGTATTTCTGTGGGGAACTCCTCTGCTGTTTTATCCGTTCATTGAGACGAGCTTCTAAGTAGCTGGCTATGGTAACTTCATTATTGGCATTCCCTTGACCAAAAGCTGTCGAGCCACCTAACAAAAAAATCCGAATTTCATTTTTGGGTTTGACCAAGGGAACAGGGTCGTCGTCCCGGAAACCCTGTTCATTAATGCGCCAGAAATCGCTCTGTTGCTTCCCCAATAAACTGTAACCTACAGCTAAATCCCGTTCGACAGCTAGATCACCAAGGTCTGGTAATCCATCATAAAGCTGCTGTGTCTGGTCAAGGAACTTGGGACGGTAAACAGTGAAATCTCTGGGTGCCCCCTTGTAGGGAGCTATCTCATTAATTTTGCCGACCGCAGCCAGTAAGAAACGAGCCAACAATTCGACAATCATCAAACTTAGAACTATCCCTGTGAGAATCGTCAGTAGGTTAAACCGTCGGCGGCGTTTGCGGTAAAGGCTACGGCGCGACTTAAATATTAAATCTCTTCCTTGCATAACCGTTAAATTAGGAGGTATCCCTTTATAAGTTGGTGTGTTTAAATCACTGTGTTCCTAGACATTGAACCATGAAGCGACATCGCTTGGTTCATGTAGGGTGGGCAGTGCATCAGACAGATAATCAAGCTTGCAAACCACGTTGGTAGGCACTGCCCACCCGAAGATTAATGACAATGGTCCAAGATCTCAGTTCAACTATCCCATAGAGCAATTTCGTTGCTAAACTTAACACGGCGCAGCTCGTAGTTGACCAATTAATATACCCATGCCTTGCAAGTTACTCTTTGTCTGCCTTGGTAATATCTGCCGTTCTCCTTCAGCCGAGAACATCATGAATCACTTGATAGCACAAGCAAATCTTTCTGACCAAATTGTCTGCGATTCCGCTGGTACTTCCAGTTATCATATTGGTTCTCCCCCGAATCCGCGTATGACAGCAGCTGCCAAACGTCGGGGGATTGTACTCCAGGGGAAAGCACGGCAGTTTAATCGGTCTGACTTGGAAGAATTTGACCTGATTTTAGCTATGGATCAGCAAAACTACGAAGATATTATCTCTCTTGATCCAGCTGGGAAGTATAAAGATAAAGTAAGGCTAATGTGTGATTTTGCCCGTCATCACACCGAGCACTCAGTCCCCGATCCATACTACGGTGGACCAGAGGGTTTTAATAAGGTGATTGATTTACTGCTAGACGCTTGCGAAGGTCTGCTGGAACACGTTGTTGACAATTACACCAAGACTAGGCAAAACTAAAAACTCCCAACTACTAATTGCCAATGGTGAACTTAGCTTTTTTGCCATTGGTGGTTAACTCGATTAATTCATTTGATTAAATGCTGTTCTAAGGCGAATCGTAATAGTTCGGCTCGGTTACTCGTATCAGTTTTTCTGAACAGACTACTAACGTACTTCTCGATTGTCCTCGGACTCAGGTATAGTTGGTTACCGATTTCGACATTGGATAAACCAGTAGCCAGTAAATTCAATACTTGCTGTTCCCGCTCGGTCAGGTGTAGAGCATGAGCTTGGGTATTATTCCCTGATTGATGATTAATATCTACAAAGTTGATTGATTTAGATGCCGGTTTATCAACCGGCTCTTTTGTAGTCTGTGGTGGGAATCGTAACTCCGTATGAATCATTTGCGATCGCACTAGCAAACTTTGAATGACTGCACCTAATTCTTGCATCTCAAAGGGCTTAGGTAGGTAGACATCACACCCAGACTGATAACCCTTGATGCGTTGATTGGTGCTATTGAGTTCGGTTAAAAATACAACAGGTAACAACCGCAATGGGGGCTTCTGACGCACTTTTCTCACCAGTTCATAGCCATCTATTCGGGGCATATTAATATCTGTAACCAGAAGGTGAGGGTGATAAGTCTCAATCATAGACAGCGCTTGCTGACCATTTTCAGCAGTAATAACTGAATAACCTGACATTTCCAGATAATCGCTTACAGACAGACGAGTGCCCAGGTCGTCATCTGCAACCAGAATAATCAATGGCATGGGATAACTATAGTACTGACATTTAGAATAAACCTACTCCTAAGCTAGGTCATCTGGTGTTCAATTGGTGACCAAAAATACTTCGTTCGCGTAGCGTCGCCGAAAGGCGACGCCAGCTCCGTCAGAACTTTCTGGAGATAGGAGTTGCCTGCTAAAATTAATATAGATACCTAGACAACAACATACCTTAGGCTTCAGCAAAGTTGCACCCTTGTGATTAATTAGTCAGTGAGCCCCCCTCTTGCCTAGAGCAGCAGCTACTACTCTGATAATCCTTGCATAGCACTTAACGCTTTCCCCAAGCGCTTGACACCATCAGAGCAATCGAGGCGATCTAAATGAACTTCGATAAAGGAGATACTATTGTGGTTAACTTTTGCTTGTTCTAAGGCTTGTTCTAGCTCACCTTCAGTACGCACTTGGCAACTCCAGCTATTGCCAAAAACCTGGGGTAACTGATGATATTTCCAAGGTTGAATATTGTTGTACGAGCCTTCATGGATAGCTCGCTCAATAGTGTAACCGTCATTATTAATTAAGAAAATAATCGGGTTAAGTTGATGCCTAATAATCGTAGAAAGTTCCTGACAGGTCATCTGGAAGGCACCATCACCGACAAACACAACCGGTCTACGGTTAGGAACAGCCAAACCGACTCCTAGACAGGCAGGAACTGAGAAGCCAATAGATGTGTAAAGGGCCTGTCCAATGTAGTCGCTGTCTCCTTGGAGTACCAAATCAACGGTAGCAATTAAAGCATCACCAGTTTCAGCAATCACGATTGACTCATCATCAATAAAGTGAGTCATCCGCTCATAGAACCTGGCGTTGGTTAGCTTTTGCTCAGGTTGTGACTCAAAGCTTTTAGACAAAGACTCTATAGCTGGCTTGATATCCAAGACATCAGATTTTTTCTTCTGAAGTTTGGCAGTCAGACCAGCCATGAAATCCGGTAGATATACTGGAGAATAGAAGTGGTGTTTGATTTTAACTTTGTCAGAATTAGCGTTAATTAATCGGTCTTCGGGCAGTTGGGCAGTGAAACCACCCAGATTAATGTCTGACATGAAGGCACCCAGGCATAAAATACAGTCGGCTGTTTCAACTCGTTGGCGTACATAGTCCTGACTGAAAGCTCCTGCATAACTACCAATGAATTGTGGGTGGCTTTCCGAGATGATTGACTTGCCTAACAAAGTGGTAGCGAACGGATATCCTGTCTGCTCCAGCAGGTTGGTAAGTTGGTCTGCTATACCGTAGCGGTGGAGTTCAACCCCAGCTACAATAACGGGATTCTGGGATTGCTCTAGCAAACTTACAGCCTCTTCAACTGCCTCTGATAAAGCGTGGACATCCATAATTGGGGCTTCTGGTAAGTCACGCTCCCCAGTAACAGGACAAGGTTGATTGACTAAGTCTGAGGGAATTTCAATGTATACAGGTCTGCGGTGGCGCAAACAAGCACCAATGGTCTGGTCGATTTGCCTTGCCGCTTGACTAGGGCTGGTAAGCCTCACTGCTGCCACTGTAATTTTTTCAAAAATTTCCAACTGTAGATTGTAATTACCGGCAGTGTGATGTAAGAGTAACTTTTGCTGCCGCTGGGAACTGTTAGGCGCTCCACTAATCACGATCAGGGGGACTAGCTCAGCGTAGGCACCCGCCACCGCATTGACTAGACTGAGTCCACCAACATTATAGGTAACGCACAACCCACCAACACCATTAAGCCGGGCATAGGCATCAGCTGCATATCCGGCATTGAGTTCGTTACAGGTGTAGATTAACTCTACAGAACTCTCTAGCAAGACATCCATCAGACCCAGGACGTAATCTCCTACTACGCCAAAAATATGCTTGACACCAGCGGCTTGCAGGCGTTGAGTAAGGTATTGACCGACAGTTACTACATCAGACTGAGCCATTGCACCTCTGACCTCTTTAATGAAGCTACCTTTATGCCCAGCATTTTAACCAAAATTTTAAAAAACGTTAATTTTTTGTAAAAAACGTTACATTTTAGATATAATCTAACCTTTTATGCTTTTTATTCTAGCAAGTTTCTTGGGTTGACAAGGGAAGCCCAAGGTATTTTTTGTGAACTAGCCTTAAATTTGACAGTTGGCTGTCAAGGATTAACAGTCAACTGTCAACAAAAAAGGTCAAATGTCTATTAGCTTATACAGCAGAAACTTTTAGACTACTTGGTTGTCCCAGATTCCCTTCTAAGACAATACCCCGCTGGTTATAAGCCAGATGACGCAGCAATTTGTAAATCCCTTCAATTTGGTCAGGGGCTCCCACTTTCTCAGCTAACTCCGAAATAGATATGGCAAGACTTTCCTGGTGTAGTACCTCCATCACCTTTTTCTGTAAATCCAGAATGGCAGCGGCGGCTTTTTTACCCGCTTCTACCCCAGGTTGGTGATAAGCATTGATATTCACCAAGGATGCATAAAGACCAACAGCACGTTCATACAGGGCAATCAATGCCCCCACGGTTCTAGCATTGACCTGAGGAATGCTTACGGTAATGGAATCCCGTTGATTTTCATACAACGCTTGCCGAGTACCTTGTAATAAACCTGATAGATAGTCTCCCGCAGTTACACCGGCTTCTACTTCTGGAGACTTCCCTTGTCGGTCTTCTAAGACTTCAATGAACGTGACAAAGAAATTGGGAACACCTTCCCGAAGTTGTTGTACGTAGGCATGTTGATCCGTTGAGCCTTTGTTACCATAAACCGCAATGCCCTGATAAACCGTATTGCCCTCTAGGTCTTTTTCCTTACCTAGAGATTCCATTACCAGCTGCTGTAAGTAGCGGGAGAATAGCAATAGACTGTCTTTGTAAGGCAACATGACCATATCTTTCTCCCCCTTGCCATTGCCAGCAAAGTACCAGGATAGGGCAAGTAAGGCGGCTGGATTGCTTTTGAGCTGGGGGCTACCGGTAGCGCTATCCATCTCTTTGGCACCAGCCAGCATCTGACGGATATCAATCCCTTGTAGTGAAGCTGGAAGTAGTCCCACGGCGGACATTTCAGAGGTACGTCCTCCTACCCAATCGTACATGGGAAAGGTGGCCAGCCAACCTTCGGATTTTGCCAATTGATCTAGTTTGCTGCCAACACCCGTAATGGCCACAGCCTGGGCAGCAAAGTCTAGATTCTGAGACTCGTAGGCTGTTTTAACTTCCACCATGCCGTTACGAGTTTCTGGTGTTCCCCCAGATTTGGAGATGACTAATACCAAAGTGCTAGATAATCGGTCTTGGAGTTGGGTCAGGACAGCATCAATGCCAGCTGGATCAGTATTGTCAATAAAGTGAATGGCTAAAGGAGGAGAGTCTAGCGCGAGGGCTTCAGCGACAAACTCAGGACCAAGGGCAGAACCCCCAATACCAATGGAAAGAACATCAGTAAATTTTGGTGCCCTAGGGGGATAGATGGCACCCGTGTGGACATTTTGGGTAAAGGTTTCAATTTTTTCGAAAGTGTTGACAATGTCTTGTTGGAGTTCTGGAGTTGGGGCTAAGTCCGGGTTTCTTAGCCAGTAGTGACCGACCATGCGGTTTTCATCAGGGTTTGCGATCGCACCGTTGACTAGGGCATCCATATCCTTAAATGCCTTTTCAAACTTAGGCAGCATCGCCTCCACAAAGGCATCATCAAACCCCATACGGCTGATATCGAGGTAAAGCTCTAATCCTTGGTGGTAATAAAGCCAATCCTGATAGCGTTGCCAGAGTGCAGCGGCGTCCATAAGTAGCTCTCCAACTTCTTTTATTGTCCACTCACAAGTTTAAGCCAAGCACATAGCCTAAACTACCCCGACTCAGCTAGCGCTTAAGGTCGGGGCTATGGGCGACTGTTCCGAAAACGTTTTTTAGATTTTTGAGCAGGTCTTGAACCCACTCAAGGGCTTGTTGAAGCGACAGGCTGTGGCAAAGTGATCGAATCCCTGAGCAACTTACTAGCAGCTATAGTTTCCTGTCTTGCCCATTGATCTGCTGCCAATATATCGTCTAAGGAAGGATTGGAACAGTTATCAGCTTGGTGGCGATCGCATACAGATTCAATACAACGAGGAATATCCAAATAACCAATTTTCTCCTCTAGGAATAGGGCAACTGCCTGTTCATTAGCTGCATTCAATACCGCTGGCATCGACCCCCCAGCCCGACCAGCCGCATCAGCGATGCCCATACAGGGATATTTCTGATGATCCGGTTCCCTAAAAGTCAAATTACCAGCTTTCACCAAATCTAGTGGTTCCCAATCGGTATAGATCCGTTGCGGCCATGAGAGGGCATAGAGTAAAGGTAAGCGCATATCTGGCCAACCTAACTGAGCTAATACTGAGGTATCTTGCAGTTCAATCAGGGAGTGAATAATACTCTGGGGATGGATCACAATGTCGATGTGGTCATAATCCATGCCAAACAGGAAGTGAGCCTCAATCACTTCCAATCCCTTATTCATCAGGGTGGCAGAGTCTACAGTAATTTTACGTCCCATTGACCAGTTGGGATGCTTCAGGGCATCAGCCACCTTCACTGAAGCTAACTTGTCTACGGACCAATCTCGGAAAGCCCCCCCAGATGCAGTTAGGATAATCCGCCGCAATCCCCCTGCTGGCACTCCCTGAAGACACTGAAAAATGGCCGAATGTTCTGAGTCAGCTGGTAGCAGCTTAATACCATGCTTTTCAACTAAGGGTAGTACTACTGGACCACCTGCAATTAGAGTTTCTTTATTCGCTAAAGCAATGTCTTTACCCGCTTCAATAGCAGCAATAGTAGGCAACAAACCCGCACAGCCGACAATGCCAGTAACTACAGCTTCCGCATCACCATAGCGTGCCACTTCTACCACTCCAGCTTCGCCCCCTAAAAGAATAGGTTGGGGGTCAAGGTCAGCAATTGCTGCTTTGAGTTCTGGCAATCTCTCTTGATCACGAATTGCGGCAATCATCGGTCGAAATTGCCGAATTTGAGCGGCTAACATTTCCACATTGCGCCCAGCTGCCAATCCCACTAACTGGAATTGCTCGGGGTATTGATTAACAATATCGAGAGTTTGGGTACCTATTGAGCCAGTGGAACCTAAGAGTGTAATTTTTTTCACAATTTTTTTATAATTACCAACAACTCCCCTATCATACCGGGGCAATGGGAAGCCTATAAGTAACTCAACCTAATTAAAACGATTGGTAAATTTTTCTGATCGTATTGGCAATTTGGCAACAAACCTTAGTGAATATCGGTTTTGATTAAGTTTTACCCCTATTGTGAGTGATCAGCAAGTCTTATGTAGTCAATCACACAACGTAGACCGGATTAATGCGGAATGATATGGCCAACATTTATATATAGTAGTTTTCAATTGGGTGAGGTACAAAGTCCTGGGTTTTAGGGAATAGGGACTAGGGAGTAGGGAGTACGGAGTAGGGAGTACGGAGTACGAATCCCCCCTTGCCACCCTTAATAAGGGCGGAAGAAAATTGACTTTACCTCATAAGTATGAGGAACGCTATATTCTATATATATAGATATATATGATGTGGCGTCTTCCCTATGAAAAGGTATTATCAGTGATTTGAGCAAAAGGTTGCATGAAAATTGAGACACTGGCAGTGCATGCTGGCCATAATATTGACTCAGCCACAGGGGCAGTAGTGTCCCCAATTTATCTATCTACTACATTTGAACGTCATCCAGACGGCAGCTACCCTCAGGGTTATAACTACAGTCGAGACAATAACCCGAATCGGGATAGTCTGGAGAAATGCCTGTCTAAATTGGAGGGGGGAGCAGCAGCCGCCGCTTTTTCTTCTGGTTCAGCGGCTACCTTGAGTATCTTCCAGGCTTTGTCCCCTGGAGACCATGTAGTGGCACCTATAGATAGTTACACAGGAACTGGGTTTCTCTTGCGAGAAGTTTTTGGCCCTTGGAATTTGGCGGTCACTTTTGTAGACATGGCTAATCCTACCACAGTGATGGAAGCAGTTCAACCCAACACCAAGCTGATTTGGATAGAAACGCCTTCCAATCCAATGTTAAGGATTACTGATATCAGCAAGATTGCCCATATTGCCCATCACCATAATGTCTATTGTGTTTGCGATAACACTTGGGCAACACCGATTAGCCAACGTCCGTTGGAGTTGGGGGCAGATTTGGTTATCCACTCCACAACCAAGTATCTCGGTGGACACAGTGATGTCTTAGGAGGTGCCGTGATTACTAAGGTTAAGGATGAATTTTTTCACAAAATTAAAACAATTCAGATGGCTGGCGGTTCAGTAGCCGCCCCTTTCGACTGTTGGTTACTCCTGCGGAGCATTCAGACCTTGCCCTACCGCATGAGAGCTCATTCAGAAAATGCCTTGAAGGTGGCACGGTTTTTAGAAGAACACTCCAAAGTAGAAGCTGTTCATTATCCGGGATTACCAAACCATCCAGGACATGGAATTGCTGCTGCTCAGATGAACTTGTTTGGGGGTATGATTTCTTTCCAAGTTAAAGGAAACAGGGAAGATGCCTTTGCCTTTACTGGCAAGGTGAAAGTATTTACACGAGCCACTAGCTTGGGAGGTGTCGAGAGTTTAGTTGAACATCGTGCTTCCATGGAATTTCCTGGTACCCGAACCCCAGACAATCTGTTACGGATGTCTGTTGGTCTTGAACATACTGATGATCTACTAGAAGATCTTGCCCAAGCTTTAGGTTAGTGAGGAGCCGTTGCACATTTGTGGGATGTTACCATTTTTTGCACATAACTAAAAGTGGCTTATAGTCTACAGTTCAAACTTCCTTCGACAAATAGGTACATCATCCCGTTATTGTGCAACGCCAGTAAGGCAGAAGCTTAATCGCATTACTACTTTAGAGATTTATGAGGAGTTATCGATTCTCTAGCGGCAGCACTCACCCCATCAACGAAAAAAGTCAAAAAGACAAAACAAACCAGCGTCATCCCCACACTCGGATAATCAAAGCTGCTCAGTTGTTCGGTCAACAATACCCCTAATCCTCCAGCCCCAACTAATCCTACAATGACCGTCTCTCGCATACACACCTCCCAGCGATAGAAAATATAAGCCAGAAAACGAGGTAAATTCATCGGGAATATCCCATAGAGAAACAAGAGTGCTCCTGGAGTTCCTTGTGCTTTTAAGGCTTCTAAAGGAGGCTTTTCCAAATTTTCATTCATTTCTGCCATCAACCTGCCAAGGATGCCGATATTATGCAATCCTAGGGCGATCGCACCAGGTAAAACTCCCGGAAACATGACAAACATCACAACTAATGCCCAAATTGGGGCAGGAATAGCTCTGCAAAACAGTAGTATGATCCTGGTGAATACTAGGATAGACCAGCCTTGTAAGCCAGCTAATCGGGACGCTTTTGGACTGGGATTGAGCAATCCCCCTGGTAGCAAAAAATTATGGGCTGCCGGAAAAGACAGAACAATCCCTCCAAGACCAGAACCAGCACTGGCCAGGACAGACATAACTAGAGTTTGTAGTGATAACTTCCACAGCTGCGACAAGGGCACAGCCTTAAAATCGAGGGGAAATGATGCTTGGGCAATCTCACCCAAGAGTTTTTGAGTTCGGGGAGACCAAAACTTGCTCACATCAGGACTGACATACAAAAACCCCAAACAGCACAAGGCCACTAAAATTAAAACTACTCTTAAATTAATCCGGCGACGCAAGATGACACTACTGATGTCAATTACAGCGCTTAATAAAACTAGGGCATAGAAAAATGTCCATAGTTGTTCGTAACGAAGAGACTGTAAACTCAGCAAAATCTCATAGCCCAATCCACCAGCCCCAACCAGCCCAAGTACAGTAGCTGAACGAATGGAACACTCAAAGCGATAGAGGGTGTAAGACAGGAGATTTGAAAAGGCTTGCGGAATGATACTGTAAAGAAAGGCCATCAAGGGGGACACGCCACTACTGAGTAATGCCATCAAAGCACCTCGGGGCGTTTCATCCAGAATTTCTGAGAAGACCTTCGCGACAATTGCCCCATAGGGAATGGCGATGGCCATAATGGCCGCCAGAGGATCTAAACCCCAGATACTGACAAAAAAAACCCCCCAGATCATCTCATGAATCGCTCTGGGGAAGGCCAGCAGTCCCCGAATTCCCAGCCAGATGGGTTGTCGCAGAGTCCAGTGAGGCAAGACTGTCAACCACCAAACCTGGGAGGTGATCACTCCTGCCACCACGCCGAGCAAGATACTCAGGAAAGTGCCGCAGGCGGCATAAGCTAGGGTCGTGAGGGTAGCCTTCAAGGTCAGGTGCAGAAACTCAGGACTCATTTCGGGGTGCCAACTCGCCCGCAAGAATCGCAAGAGTTGGTAAAATCCTCCCAGATTAACAAGATCTTGCTCAAAGATACCAGCTTTAACAACCGCCATCCCGATAAAAATGACAAAACAAATTCCCCACAGCAGGCTGCGATTCAGTAATGGTGGACGAGATAAACGTTGAGTCATCTAAGTTATTGCAACGGAAGTATATTAGTTTAATAGTATTTTGGTTTCAAGGGAACAGTGGATAAAGTAACAGGAAACATAAAACGGTTAACAGCGAACACAAATAGATATTTATAGAATACCATCACCCCATAAAAATAGAGTTTAATGGACATAATTAGCCATAGATAAATGGTAAAAATGGTAGTGGGAAAGATGTAATGATTTAGCTAGGTTGTAGTCAAGGCTTCGGGAGTTAAAATCAATACTTTGGTACCGCTACCATCGTTAATAAGGTTCAATTTTTAATCAATTGTTGACCCGCTTAGTCTGATTGCTGTGACTCTATTAAAGATTATTTAGAGATGTCTAATACTAAATCAGGTTTAATAATACTATATTCAAAACAATCAAAGTCTTTGCCTAGAATTGATTTGAGGATTTAGGTAAATAACCTATAATAACCGAATTTGGTATAGTGTGTCTTAAACTTTACTCCGAGTGCTATATAAGTTGAGACGGAACGGTTCCTGAAAATTGAAAACTATACATTGATCAGATCAGTTTCTGTAGCATATAATTTGTCGATCATGGTCTGAGACAAAACCCCTGGAGGAACATCAAAGACAATCTGTCCCCGTTGCAATCCCACCAAGCGATCGCAATGACTGCAGGCGAATTCGAGAGAATGGAGACTAGTTACTAATGTCTTTCCCCCGGTTTCACTTATCTCCTTGAGCAAATCCATAATTTCCCGACTCATTTGCCTGTCCAGGTTAGAAATCGGTTCATCAGCAAGAATCACGTCAGGATTTTGCACCAGCACTCTAGCTAAGGCAACCCGTTGTTGCTGTCCTCCAGACAGTTCCTCGGTGGGTGCATAAAGCTTTTCGGGAATTCCTACCTGAGCTAAAGCCTTGAGAGCAGTGTCTACCTCTTGGGGAAACAATAAAGAAACAAGGGCTTTCATCAATGACCAGCGTCCTAAATGACCCGCATTAACGTTATGAATCACCCGGAGGTTATTGACTAGATTGAACTGTTGGTAAACGGTGCCAAGGCGACGCTGTACCTGACGCAATTGGCGCGGGGAGATTCTAGCTAGATTACGACCTAAGACCCAGACTTCTCCTTTACTGGGGAGTAAGATGCCATTGAGCAGGCGGATCAAGGTACTTTTACCTGCACCACTCGCCCCGACTAGGGCAACTCGTTCCCCAGGATAAATCTTGAGGTTAAGGTTAGTCAATGCCCGAAACTGGCCAAATTGCTGGGATACCTGTTTGAGTTCAAAGATAGGAATTTTAGTCATTGGTGATTAGTGATAAGCTCTTCAGCATTTGGCGTTGCTTAATAATGGAATGATTTTAAGAGTGAGGTGGAATGGGCATATTGCCTGTCCCTTGATCTTTTCGGGCGGGCAGGATGCCCACCCTACTCCTATTCATTCGAAGATTCAGCAAGGTCACCTAAAGTGCTCAAAGAGAACAGGGAACAGCGGATAAAGGAACGGGGAATAGCCAATTTAAATCCACATCAGCTTATTTACTTAATCTTGCCAATTTTCCGTCCAATTGCCTCAATTTGGGCATAGTTGTCATTTTTTGTAGAAATAAATTTAGTAGCTCCAAATAAGTCAAGAATTTCTTTTTGCTCGGGAACATTAGGATCTAGCTTTAACAAGGCGGCTTGAACCCGCTCAACAAAATCATCCCCGTAGCGTTCTTTGACTTTAGGATTAATCACCCAGTGATAATCATAGTAAGCTGGAGTTCGCCAAATCAACTCTACTTTTTTTAAGTCCACATTTCCAGCTGCAACGCGACTCTTCCAGACCTGTTCGTTCAAGGCTCCTACCTTGTAGCTCCCTGCCTCAACCAATTGAATTGTGGCATCGTGGGATTTGGAAAACCCAACTTCACCTTGAAAATCGTCTAAGGTTACCCCTGCTTGTTGGAGAAAATACTGGGGCATCAAGCGTCCAGAGGTAGATGACTCGCTGCCAAAGGTTAAGGTATGACCTTTCAAAACTTTTAAATCTTTAATGTTCTTAATGGGTTTGATCCCACTGCTTTTATTGGCGATAAAAACGGTGTGAAATTCAGCATCAATATCCCGTTGAGCGATCGCTTCAGCCTCTTCTACCTGTAACCGTGCTTGAACCCCAGTCAGTCCACCAAACCAGACCAGATCCAAGTCCCCCACCCGAAAAGCTGTTACCGCTGCTGCATAGTCAATCACAGGCTTGTATTCTACCGGAACCTTTAACTCTGCTTCTAGGTAAGCTGCAAGCTTGCCGTAGAGTCGCTGTAACTTTTCAGGATCTTGATCGGGGATTGCTCCAGTGGTAAAAGATTGAACCTTAGCCCCATTTCCAGACGAAGATGTAGAATCGGAGCTAGGGGCACAGGCAGTAACCGGTAGTAATAGGACTAAAATAAAACCTAGTAAGATTTTTTTGTTCATTGTTTTTTTTCTTGATCATCAAACTGTGAAGATTATACTTTGGCTAAGGTAAAAATTTAATTTTTTTATCCCAGATTCCGCCGATCAAGTTGTAGTATTAAAGTAATACGCTAATTCTGTGTAGCTTGGCGATTTTTTTTACCTATAAATAGTTAATTTTGCTAAATATTAAATTTGGCGCTATCGGTGTTTGATAAGCCACAGATAAAGCCTGATTATTACGTATGACACTGTCAAGTCTGGCATGTGGGTTTTATTGAACCAAAATTTAGATAAACTGAAGACAGCTTTTTCAATTTTTTCAACGGGTCTCATGCAGGCAGCTCCTCAACCGATCACCACAGATTTAGTCTTAGTTGGCGGTGGTCACAGCCATGCGATCGCTCTCAAAAAGTTTGCCATGAAACCTCTGCCTGGTTTCCGTATAACCCTGATTACCGACAATGCCCACACTCCCTATTCGGGAATGCTACCAGGTCATGTTGCCGGTTTTTACAGCTACGATGAAGCTCACATCGACTTGCGTCGTCTGGCGGTGTTTTCCAAAGCCCAGTTATATTTAGACCAAGGGATTGGTCTGGAGTTAACTGAAAAGAAAGTCATTTGTGCCAATCATCCCCCTGTTGCCTTTGATTATTTATCCATTGATATTGGCAGTACGCCAGCAACGGTTGGAACACCTGGTGCAGCTAAGTATTCGATTCCTGCTAAACCGGTTCCCCTGTTTTTAGCAGCCTGGGAGCAAATCGCTGCCCAGGTGGAACAAAATCCCATGGACCCTTTCACCTTGGGTATTGTTGGGGGTGGAGCTGGTGGAGTAGAACTCGCCCTCAACATGCAAGCAAAATTGCATGGAATATTAACCGATGCTGGTCAACCGACGGAGAAGTTACAAGTTCATTTATTCCATCGAGGCACACAACTGTTACCTCAGCACAATAGGTCGGTCAGCCGTCACTTAGAAAAAATTTTCTTGCAGCGAGGCATTAGGCTTCATTTAGGGGAAAGGGTCAGTGAAATAGCTGCTAATGGCGATGACCATCCACTGGGAGCATGCCCAAGTTACACAAACATTAGTAGTGAGAGCATCTTGCTCCCTGGAAATACGGAAAACGAGCAAGATGCTCCCAGTACAAATTTACAAAAATGGGTTATCTGCGACTCTGGCTTAAAAATCGCATGCCACCATGTCTTTTGGGTGACTCAAGCTTCGGCTCCCAGTTGGATTAAAGCCTCAGGACTGGCTACCGATGAGCGAGGGTTCGTTCTCGTTGCCGATACCTTACAGTCGATTTCCCATCCCCATGTCTTTGCTACTGGAGATATTGCCACCATGCAAAACTACCAGCGGCCCAAAGCTGGGGTATTTGCTGTTCGTCAGGGAAAGCCATTATTTGAAAACCTGCGACGGATTGTCTTAGGGCAAAAACTGCTCCCTTATCATCCCCAGGCCCGATATTTAAGTTTAATTGGCACCGGGGACAAACAAGCGATCGCTTCTTGGTCATTTTTGGAGTGGCGCTCACCGCTGCTGTGGCTATGGAAAGACCAAATTGACCGCAAATTCATGGATAAGTTTGACGATTTACCGTCAATGGAAGCGGAACAACCAAGCAGTAGGGGAGATCAAGAGTCCCAAAGACAAGAAGACAATCTCTCCAGTTCCCTGTTGCCATCACCGATTAGCAAACCCAAAATGCACTGTGCAGGCTGTGGTTCAAAGGTCGGTAGTACAATCCTAGAAAAGGTGATCAAACGGCTGCCGATCATGGGAGGAGCCGATATTATGATTGGATTGGGGGACCCAGATGACGCAGCTGTTTTGCAAGTTCCAGCCGGTCAACTGCTGGTACAGACAGTCGATTATTTTCGTAGCTTGATCGATGACCCCTATATCTTCGGTCAAGTTGCCAGCAATCACTGTTTGAGTGACATTTTTGCCATGGGAGCAACCCCTCAAAGTGCCTTAGCCATCGTCACCATTCCCTACGGGACAGACGAAAAGATCGAGGAAACTCTCTATCAATTGATGTCGGGAGCCAATAAAATCCTCCAAGACTGTCAGAGTCCCTTAATTGGTGGTCATACCACTGAAGGCGCGGAATTAGCCTTTGGTCTGTCCTGCAACGGGCTAGTTCATCCCAACCAACTTTTGCGCAAAAGCGGGATGAAACCGGGGCAAGTGTTGATTCTAACCAAAGCTATTGGTACAGGAACACTGTTTGCAGCTGATATGCGCTACCAAGCTAAAGGTCGCTGGATTGAGCAGGCCCTTGAATCCATGTTGCTCTCCAATCAAACCGCTGCCCAAGTCCTTCTTGAATCCGGCGCAACAGCCTGCACTGACATTACTGGATTTGGGCTGTTCGGACACCTGTTCGAGATGGTAAAAGCCTCCCAAGTGGGCGTTGAATTAGACTTAGATACCATACCGATTTTGCCAGGAGCCATAGAAACGGTGCAAGCAGGAATTACCAGTTCCCTACACCCTCAAAATTTACGACTAGCCATCTACATCAATAATGCTACCCAGGCTAGTGATTTAGCCAAATACCAGTTGTTATTTGACCCTCAAACCTCTGGTGGACTCCTGGCTGCTATTCCAGCTGAAAACCTTGATGAATGTATCAAGAAGTTGAAAACATTTGGTCACAAGCAAAGCTCCTTGATTGGTAGGGTTATTCCTGCTCCGGAAAGTATGCCAATTACCCTGAATATTGGCTAAAGAGAAAACGCGAGCATTAAGCTGACCGCTGAATGCTTACGGAACTCCTAAAGCTGAAAGCCCCGTGTTTTCAAACCAGGGATGAAAGCTCGTAGCGACTTTAGTCGCCGTGAATAAAATCTCGACTTTTGCTTAACACTTTTATACAAGCCTGTTAAGATAAATATATATCGAATAAAGTCGAAATTCGGTGATTATTATAGAGTTCAAAGCCAAAGGGAAAAAGTCTCAGTATTCATCGATAGATGAAGATATCCGGACAGTTAAGTTCATCTGAAATAGCTGCATCCGTCTATGGTTGGACAACAATGGTACAGGGAAAAGTGACCTTAGCCGATATTCCAAAATCCTTTACAGAATTTTTTGAGATGAGGTTTTCACAGCAAAAAATATCCCGATTTTCCCATTGAGTAAGAGAGCGTATCCACTCTTAGCAGCACCTGTATCAAAAACCTTGGAAATAATACCAGCCTCTCTAACTTAGGCTTCACAATAAATCCAAGCTTCTAGGGTGATATCTTTGGCAATTTTAAATTCAGGCTGATTTCCCAAATCGATATAATCATCCTGACCATCAAAAGTGAGAACAGTCTGTTAGGAAGACACAGAAGATGCCGAGGGTCTTTTCCTACCAAAACTTCTTGAAATGTGAGAGCCTTGTGTCTTTAGACCGAGGGTGAAACAGAGAGACTGGGTTGACCCAGTCGTGTCTCTAAGCGTCTTTCTTTATTTCAGATCTAATAATTTTTTCTACA
>NZ_JAAHFZ010000078.1:0-26871 GCF_010672795.1 Moorena sp. SIO1G6 | reverse complement strand
GCTCTCTGTAATAGGGAACAGGGAGTAGGGAGTAGGGAGGAGGGAGTAGGGAGTCGGGAGTCGGGAGTCGGGAGGCGGGAGTCGGGAGTCGGGAGTCGGGAGTCGGGAGTCGGGAGTCGGGAGTCGGGAGTCGGGAGTCGGGAGCAGAAAAAAAATCTGAAAAATACTGTTATTTAGTAAGCATTTAGCCGTCAGTTGTCAGGCGTTAGTTTAAAATAAACCTATGCAGGCCTATGGCCACGCTATGGGAACGGGACAATTTAATAGTTCGAGATTTTAGAGAATTGAAAGTCTGGAGATTTGCCCATCAAAGCATTAAGCTGATAGCTGATAGCTGATAGCTGATAGCTGATAGCTGATAGCTGATAGCTGATAACTTAGGTTATTTATTATAAGGATTGTGTAAAAGCTTTCTAATAGTAAAAAATGGACTGAGGAAACTGCCCCAGAAGAATTCTAGTTGAAAGGCGGCAATGAGATTAGTTTTAAATTGTCCTCGATACTTAAGGAAATGTAGGATAAATCGGCGCAAATTTCCCAATAAGGTTCTGGTAATTACTATAGGCTTTTGCCAAAAGGTAGCATTAATCAGGCGGAGCTGACAGGTGGCTAAACCACAGCCACGAGCGAGAGTGAGTAAGTAATCTCTCTGAAGACGCCACTGGGGAATCTGATGATAGCTATGCATGGCGGGGTTATACCAAATTTCCCAACCTGCTTTGTACATATACAGCAATGGCTCATAATCATCTCCCTGGACGAATAATCCGGGCAGTTTGCCTGTCAAACTGGGACGAGGTGGCACACTATCGAGCCAAGCTTGTCTACGAACGACTAAGCTTGCCCCTGGGGGTAGTCTGATGTGTTCAGGTTGAAAGGGATGGGGGTTTGGTCCATGTTCCCGAATTGCCAGAAATTGCTTGATGGGTTCAAAATTTTCTGGGGGTTCGACTTCAAAATCACCGTGAATTTGACCACTGTAGGCTCCTGCCTTAGGATACTCTTGACCAAAGCCATAGGCCGCAGCAATCCAGTTGGGATCAGGTAAATTGTCATCATCTAAAAAACCGATTAATTCACCTTTAGCCTCCTGGACAGCTCGCAACCTGGCAAATGCTGATCCTTGTTCGAGTTCAAAACAATATCTTAAGGGGACAGATACATCCCAATTGCTTTGATAGTTCTGAATAACTTGGGCAGTATCATCGCTACTATTGTTGTCAACGACAATAATTTCCCAACTGATCGGGTTTAGGAAAGTTTGCGATCGCAGTCCCTGGAGCAGTAATGGTAAACGCTTCGCCCCATTATAGGTCGGAATCGCTACAGTGAAGTCAACAGACATAGAACTAGCTCATTTGGCTTTGTTAGGAAATCACCACAAATTGGCCAATTTGGCTCAACTAAGAGAACCATAATTTGATATCCTGAGATATCGTGATTGGTGATTTGAGATTGATGGAGAGAACCTCCTTCACCCACTCAATCATAATTATGATCAAATAAACAACTCTATTTTCCTAGAATTCAAGGGCGATCTCATTGGCCAGCATGGGCGAACTTACCCATATAACTCCTGGTCTAGACAAGGTAAGGGACATGCAGGGTGTTTACAAATTATTTTCCCTTACCCAAAAACCTTTGAGATGGACGTCATTAGCTAGAGCCATTGACTAGCAGAAGGTAAGGGAGATGCAGGGTGTTTATAAAATTATTTTCCCTTATCCAAAAATTTTTTGAGTGTTGACCGTTGACTATTTAGTGTTGACTGTTGACTGTTTTTGTTTGACTATTTAGTGTTAACTATTTATTATATAATATTGATTATTGACTGTTAATAAACAGCAATATTGCTAGCATTTCCTACTTACCAAGAGTCATCTACCGTGTTATTCAACTCATACGCTTTCATCTTCGGCTTTCTTCCCATTACCCTGGTGTTTTTTTTTGGCTTAAGTCGCTTCCGTTTGGTTAAAGCTACCTGGGTATGGATGACGTTAGCATCCCTATTTTTTTATGGTTATTGGAAAATTGCTTATCTGCCTCTGCTCCTAATTTCAATTAGTGGTAACTATGTCATTGGCAAACAGATAGAGAAGCTAGTAATTTTGTTAGAAGAAGGAAGTGGAGAGGATAGTCCGGCTCCCACGACCGTGAATAACATGTCGATCAGCTTCAGAGGAAGAGGGGAAGGAGAGGAAGGAAATTTAGCTGTAATTTCTCCCAATAAAAACAATAACATCTCAAACCTAGTTTCCAAAGTAGTTAGTTATAAACAGCAAACTAAACTCCTGCTTTGGATAGGAATTTGCTTTAACCTAGCGATTTTGGGCTATTTCAAATATGCTAACTTTTTCGTAGATTCATTAAACCATATTTTTGGGACAAATATCACTATTCCTACCATCTTACTTCCCTTAGCGATTTCTTTTTATAGCTTTACCCAAATTGCCTATATTGTTGATGCTTATCGTGGGGAAACGAAAAAGTGTAGGTATAATTTTATGACCTATAGCCTGTTTGTGTCTTTCTTTCCCCAACTCATAGCCGGTCCAATTCTCCGTTACGATGAACTATTGCCCCAGTTTGAGAAGTTACGCAATAGCCTGTTTTCCTGGAAAAACATGGGAATGGGGCTAAGCCTATTTATCCTAGGCTTAGGTAAAAAAGTTGCGATCGCAGATAATCTATCCCCCTGGGTAGCCACTATTTTTAACAATAGTGACCAACTCAGCTTTGTAGAAGCCTGGGTGGGAGCATTGAGTTATACCTTTCAACTGTATTTCGATTTTTCCGGCTACTCTGACATGGCAATTGGCTTAGGGTTAATCACAAATATCCGCCTACCGATTAACTTTAATTCCCCCTACAAAGCGAGATCTATCAGTGACTTCTGGCGACGTTGGCACATCACTTTGTCGAATTTTCTCCGGGATTACCTCTATATTCCTCTTGGTGGTAATCGTCGCGGTCGTCTACGTCAATATGGTAACTTATTAGCTACAATGCTTCTCGGAGGATTGTGGCATGGTGCTGGCTGGACATTTGTGATTTGGGGGGGACTCCATGGCTTATTTCTGGTAATTAATCATAGGTGGCGGCAAATGAAGCTATCGATGCCAAAAATTCTAGCCTGGATGCTGACATTTTTAGCAGTGGTAAGTACGTGGGTATTGTTTCGGGCAACTAGTATTAGTGATGGTCTAGGAATATTACAGGCAATGGTAGGACTCAAGGGCGTTATCTTGCCTACTACTTATCAAAATACCTTGGGTTGGTTAACCCCCTTAGGCATCCAATTTCAGGAGTGGCAAGATATGAAACGTCTTCTGCCACCTATAGGGTTAGAAAAGACCTTCATGGTACTCTTCGGACTAATCCTAGGGGTTACCTTTTTGCCTAATACCCAGCAAATCATGAAACACTTCAAGCCTAGCTGGTACTGGGCCACAGCTATTGGCTTAATCGCTACATTTTGCCTACTATCTCTTAACCGAGTTTCCGAATTTCTTTACTTCCAGTTTTAAGGTGAGCTATCAGCTTAAGCGCTACGCGCACGCTACGCGAACAGCTATCAGCCATTCCCGTAGCGTGGCCAAGGCTGACGGCTGACCGCTGACCGCTGAATGCTTACGTTTTACTGAGATCTTGCACCATTGTCATTAATCTTCGGGTGGGCAGTGCCTACCAACGTGGTTTGCAAGCTTCATTATCTGTCTGGTGCACTGCCCACCCTACATGAACTCCTCCCTCTTCCCAAAGGGATGCCTAATCTTAAGTAACAGTGGGCAGTGCCTACCAACGTGGTTTGCAAGCTTCATTATCTGTCTGGTGCACTGCCCACCCTACATGAACTCCTCCCTCTTCCCAAAGGGATGCCTAATCTTAAGTAACAGCTGGAACAACTGATTCAGTAGCTGTTACTGGTTTACTGGGTGCTTTATTACTAAATGTCAGCCCTTGATCTCCACAATCAATGAAAATGGTATCCCCTTCGATAAACATATTTTCTAAAATCTTAGTAGCAATGGGATTTTCTAACTCCCGCTGAATTGCCCGCTTTAAGGGACGAGCACCATAGACGGGGTCATATCCAGCGTCGGTGAGATAATCCTGAGCTTGCTCGGACATTTCCAGGGTAATCTTTTGCTCTGCCAACAGCCGCTCAATCCGTTTGAGTTGAATCCCGACAATTTTCCGCAATTCATCCTTGGTTAGGGTATGGAATATGATCACATCATCGACCCGGTTCACAAATTCTGGGCGAAAATGCGATCGCAAAGACTCCGTCACTCGTTTGCGCATTTCCTCATACTGGGAATCATCCCCAGCTACTCCCAAAATATGCTCACTGCCAATATTGCTGGTCATGACAATAATGGTATTCCGGAAATCGACGGTTCTGCCTTGGGAGTCGGTAATTCGTCCGTCGTCAAGTACCTGTAACAAAATGTTAAATACATCCCGGTGTGCCTTTTCCACCTCATCGAGCAATACTACTGAGTAAGGACGCCTACGCACGGACTCTGACAGTTGTCCTCCTTCTTCATACCCTACATATCCTGGTGGGGCACCTACTAACCGAGAAACTGCGTGTTTCTCCATATACTCGGACATATCAATCCGCACCAGAGCTTCTTCACTGTCAAACAGAAACTGTGCCAACGCTCTAGCTAATTCGGTTTTACCGACCCCAGTTGGTCCCATAAACAAGAAGGAACCAATGGGACGCCCGGGATCTTTCATCCCTGCTCTAGCACGACGAATGGCAGCAGCTACAGCAGAAACGGCTTCTGTTTGCCCAATCACCCGTTTATGTAAATGTCCTTCGAGCTGTAATAACTTCTGGCGCTCTGATTCCAGCAATCGCTTCAGGGGAATACCGGTCCATTTAGCCACAATTTCAGCAATATCGGATTCACTGACTTGTTCTCGCAACAGAGCACTACCCCCGGATTGGAGTTCCAACATCATACTCTCTTTAGCTTCCCGGTCCCGCTGTAAAGCTTCTAATTTGCCATATTTTAGCTGGGCTGCCTTATTGAGGTCATAATTGCGTTCCGCTTGTTCCACTTGTACCCTTAACTGTTCTTCCTCCTCTTTTAAGGCACTGATGTCTTGTAACAGTTGCTTTTCCGATTGCCATTGTTTATTGAGTTGTTCCTGTTTTCCCCGTAAAACCACAATTTCCTTTTCAATGCGCTCTAACCGTTCCTGGGCAGAACTATAGGTGGCGGAGGTGGTACTGGTTCGCTTATCTTCCCCTTCTAGAGATAACTTTTCCATTTCCAGCTGCATCAGCCTGCGGTCAGTAGCTTCCAATTCCACTGGCTTGGAGGTAATTTCCATTTTGATTTTGGCTGCGGCCTCATCCACCAAATCAATAGCTTTATCGGGTAAAAATCGGTCAGTAATGTAGCGCTGGGATAAGGTAGCTGCTGCTACCAAGGCTGAGTCGGTTATATTAACCCCATGATGGACTTCATAGCGTTCTTTGAGTCCCCGCAAAATAGAAATGGTGTCTTCTACAGTTGGTTGCTTAACATAGACTTGCTGAAACCTACGTTCTAGAGCAGCATCCTTTTCAATATGCTTGCGGTATTCATCAAGGGTAGTTGCTCCAATACAACGCAATTCTCCCCGAGCTAGCATTGGTTTGAGTAAATTCCCTGCATCCATAGTGCCACCGCTAGCACCAGCTCCGACTACGGTGTGCAATTCATCGATAAACAGGACAATTTGACCATCTGAGTGGGTCACTTCCCTAAGCACAGCTCTAAGTCGGTCTTCAAATTCTCCCCGATATTTAGCACCTGCAATCAAGCTGCCCATATCTAAGGAAATCAGCTGGCGGTTTTTGAGGGATTCTGGAACATCCCCATTCACAATTCGTTGGGCTAGTCCTTCTGCGATCGCAGTTTTTCCTACCCCTGGCTCTCCAATCAACACGGGATTATTTTTGGACCGACGAGATAGCACCTGAACCACCCGACGAATTTCCTCATCCCGACCAATCACTGGGTCAAGTTTTCCGGCTTGAGCGGCTTCGGTCAAATCCCGTCCGTACTTTTCCAATGCTTCGTAACGGGATTCCGGATTTTGGTCTGTGACCTTTTGAGAGCCTCGGATGGATTTAATGGCCTCTTCGAGCTTGGCGGCATCCTGGTTATAGGTTTTGAGCAAGCGGCGTCCTACCCGTTCATCCACCGCTAAACCCAGTAACAGATGTTCTACTGCAATATACTCATCCTGCAAAGCCTTGCGATAGGCTTCCGCATTATCGAGCATTACATCCAAACCACGACCCAGGTACAATTGGTCTAGGTTAGCGACCTTTGGTTGGCGCGTCGCAAAATTTTCCAGTTGTTGCTGAAACCGGTTAACATCAACAGTGACACGGGATAGAATCCGATTGGGTAGCCCATCTTGTTCCAACAATGCGATCGCAACGTGTTCGACTTCCAGCTGTTGATTTTTGCAGCGACGGGCGACATCTTGAGATTTAACAATCGCTTCCCAGGCTTTATCTGTAAACTTGTTGGCGTCAGTGGGCTGCATATCCTACAACAAATCTCGCTTTTTTACCATCTATGCTGTGGTTAGTATAGCAATCCCTTTCACCCTCTATCCGGAAAGTCTGGCTTGAAATTCATCAAGGATAGATTATGATTGGTAAGCATATGCGCTACGCGCAGGCTACGCCAACAGCTATCAGCCCTTAGCCGTCAGCTAATCAACGGTCGGTAGTAAACAAGCTGGGGGGTACTGCTACGGCTGGTTAAAAATCCCTGCTGGTTTTACTCATCCTTAAAGCACCTGATAGCACCTCAAGTAGCGCATTAGCTTATAACTGACGGCTGAACGCACACGCGTGCGCGTAGCGCATATGCTTACTAATGTGCTCTGTATGCTTTCGGTGTCATGCCGGTAAATTCTCGAAACTTTTTGCTTAAGTGGCTGTGGCTGTTGAAGCCACACTCTAAGGCAATGTCTACAATTAATCGGTCTTTTTGTTTCAACAACTGCTTCGCCCGTTCTACCCGTTGCTGTATCAAGTATTGGTAGGGAGAGATGCCAATTGACTGCTTAAATAGACGGCTGAAATGGAATTGGCTCATGTCTAGCAATCGAGCTAATTCTGCCAGTTTAATATCTCGCTCTAAATATGTATCAATGTAATCTATAATTTGCTGCAGTTGACGCAGGGGTAAGCCACCCTCGTAAATTGGCAACTGAGGTTTGGTAGCTGCGTGTTGCCTCAGTAAATTGACTGCCAAGACGTTAGCCAGAGAATCAATGTAAAGTGTGCTGCCTGAAGATTCCTGTTGAAGTTCAGTAAGTAGCATGATTGCGGACGCTTCAATCTGTGGATTGCGAATCCGAAATTCTGGCAGTAATTCTAGCCGATCGGGATTCTGTTCAAGGCTTTCTCTAGCAACACTTTGAATAAACTGAGATTTCAGCCGAATCTGCAAGTAATTATCATCACTGTCCCACCGAGCAAAAAACGGTGTCTTGGCAGGGGTAATGGACATGTCTCCTTTTTTATACAGCCCTGTGTAGCTCTTGCCTGCCTGAATTTGTAGCAAGCGAACGGGACGAGGAGCAAGGGAGATAGAAAGGGTATGCTCATCATTGTAATGACAATTTCCCTCTCCAGCAGGATGTTGGAAGTGTTGGACTCGAATATTTTCCCAGCTTTGAGTTTGGCGAGACTTCTGGGATAAGCCATTGGTTTCAGCCTGTTGGATAGCAGGATTTTTCATCATCCAAGTCCAGTGCGTCTAGTTCTGATTATATTCAGGTTGCGGCGGTTTCCAGCAAAAACGTGAAAAGCGATAGCAAGATTGTGATAGTACCACAAGAATTAGATAGCTGAGCATCAATTGCCTTTCTAAGCTGTAAGGGTGATTGTTCAGGAGCAAGTCTAAATAAGATGAATATACTTATTTTTGGTTCAACCGGTGGTACAGGTCGTCAGGTAGTGGAACAGGCCCTTGACCAGGGACACAGGGTTACAGCATTTGCACGGAATCCCGCCAAGCTGGACATTAAGCACGCAAATCTCAAGGTTGTTCAGGGGGATGTTATGGATCTGCCATCAGTGGAGAAGGCGGTCCAAGGTCAAGAAGCAGTGGTGTGTGTCCTCGGAGCAGGTCAGAAGATGACAGGGACAATCCGTTCAGAGGGGACGCAACAGATCATCAACGCCATGGAAAAAGCAGGCATTCGACGCTTTATCTGCCAATCAACTCTTGGAGCAGGAGATAGTTGGGAAAATCTTAACTTCTTTTGGAAGAATATCATGTTTGGATTCCTGTTACGGAACGTATTTGCTGATCATCAAAGGCAGGAAAACTATGTTTTGCAAAGCGGTCTAGACTGGACAATTGTTCGTCCTGGAGCCTTTGTAGATGGGAATCGAACTGGCAAATACCGACACGGCTTTCCAAGTAACGATAAAACATCAAAACTCAAAATTTCTCGTGCTGATGTTGCTGACTTCATATTGAAGCAACTGGCAAATGACAAGTATATTCACCAGACACCAAGTTTGTCCTATTGAAGTAAGTATTCAGCTATCAGCGTGTCGCGTATCAGCTATCAGCCATCAGCGTGTCGCGTATCAGCTATCAGCCATCAGCGTGTCGCGTATCAGCTTATGCGCAAGTCAGAAGTTAGAATTCATAAGTCAAAATTAAGCTATGACTGAGTTTCGGAGTTTAGGAGCGATGCAGAGGTGCGACCCGTGGCGAATTTAATTCGCCAACGGAAAGCGCACCATTACGGTCTTGGGGGTGTCCCCCACTCGCTATTGCATCAAGACAATGTCAAACATCTGAATGCTTAGTGCAATATCAGCTATTAGCTGACGGCTGAAGGCTGATAGCTGACTGCTTAGATATTAAACACTTTAAAATAACACGAAAATTTCCAGGAGGCTTTATGGTAACTGTTAACAACTTCCGCTTTTCTCTAATGCTGTTAACAGCAATCGGCAGTAGTCTGGCCGCTGGCATCTTCTTCGCCTTTTCGACCTTTGTGATGAAGGCTTTGGCTCAGCAACCACCAGCACAAGGTATTGCTACCATGCAATCGATTAATATCACGGTGATCAATCCCTGGTTTATGCTGGCATTTCTGGGAACCGCTGCTGCTTGCACATTGCTAACTATTTCGTTATTGCTGCAGTGGAATCAACCGGGAGCTGTCTATTGGCTGGCGGGTACTCTGCTTTATCTGATTGGCACAATCGGCGTGACCTTCGCGTGCAATATCCCGCTGAATGATGCCCTTGCTATAGTCACGCCAGACAGTGCTGAAGGCACAACGCTATGGGCAAGATTTCTGACTGATTGGACATTTTGGAACCATGTTCGGACGGTAGCAGCATTTTTGGCAGCGATGCTGTTTACAATTGCACTTTGCGATCGCTATTAGGCGGGCACGAAGTGCGATTGCTCGGTGGAATTATAGAATTATTAACCAAGCGAGACTCCCCTATCGGATCAGTCTCGCTTGGTTAGCCCCTTGCGACTTACTGGTATCTAGCGTCTAAAATAGAAGAAAGTAATAGATACTACAATTCCTCAAAAAACTTGACTACATCTGAGCCGCCAAAAAAATTAGTTATCAAAAAAATACCCCCGATTGAGCGCAAACCCCAAATCGCACTCAAGAGCGTTACTAATTCTGAGGGTGAAGTTTTCCAGTGCCAAGACCAGATTAGAGTGAAAGCACCTTGGGGAAGTAGAGCTACTGCCGAGATTACAGCCTTGTATCAGGATCAGAGTGGCAATCCTTGGGCACAATATAAGCCAAGTGAATCTGACCCGAAGTGGGATTGGGAGGGAGGCTGTATCCGTGCAGAGCGACTGAGAAAAGCTTGAATCCCAGATCTATGACTGATTCGAGCGCTCAGCTAGGATAAGGCTTGACCATCTGGTGAGCCCAATACACATGGAAAACCTCTGTGACTGCTCCAGCCCGTCGAATCGGCACTGTCCCTATTTCCTGGATATCCTGAAAATAAGCTCGATAGCTATCTGTCAACTCTTGAAATCGCTCCAGAGTAACGTATAATCCATCTTTGCCTAACCATTGCTCAGGTTGGAACCAGACCATAAAACCACGCATATCCTCTCCCAAACAGGTAATTGGTGTAGAGGTCAGGGGAGTAATCGCCATCGCTACTATCCCACTGATATAAAACCCATTACTAAAGACAAAGCTAGAGGTTTCTAATGCCTCACTCAGCACAGGAGACTGAGCAAATCCTTGTCGCAGTTGCTGAATATCAATCAGTTCTGTAGAGGGGTCATCTTTGGGAGAGACAAAACCCCCAAGTAAAGCATAGTGACCGGATTTTTGCAGTGTTCCTGTCGTGATATGCAACAGCACAAACAATAATAGGCTAGCTATTGCTATGGCTGAACCCTTTAGCCATCGGTTAACCCAACCGCGCGATAACAAGAAGTGCCCGCCTAAAGGCGATCGCATTTGCCACTGTTGCGCCTGTTGCCCTAGTAGTAAGGTTATCCCCCAAAATCCTGGCATTGGCCAAGTGGGCAAAATTTGCTCTTTACCTGCTAAGAGGGTAAAGCCTAGAATCAGGGGTAGGGACACCCATAAGATCAATAATGATTCCAATCTTGACTCTAATCTTGACTCCAATCTTGACATAATTGGCGAAGCAGGGTATGACTGTTTCATTATTTGAGAATCTGAACCAGCCAGGGAAGAAGAAGACGATGATGTTGTTTGGGATGTTGTTTGGTTAGCTAATCTGTTGGGCTGGTCTTGGTTATCTGGTATTGGATACTTTGAATAAATCCCCCCTTCCGGAGTAGGGGGAGTAATTTTTTTGATGACGACTTGGTTTGATGTCTTGGTAAACCAGGTAAGTTGAGCAAGTAGCGATCGCAAACTCACCCACCACATGGGCAATGCCATCGTAGGGAAAAGATAAGCTATCCCAGATAAAACTATCACTAATACATTTAGCCAATTGTAGCCCTGCTGAGGTACCTCTGGCTCTGGTTTAAAACGGGTGGATAAATGGAAAGTAAAGGATATCCAATCATGCTGTATATTCCAGTACCAAATTGGAAAAATAGTTATGATAAATAACATTAAACCTAGCCATGCCCAAGGTGACAATAATGCACAACGATGACGTGGACTCGTTAAGCAAAAACCAACTAATCCTAAGCCCAAAACAAAGCCATGATATTTACCTAGACAAGCTAAACCTACTAAAATACCTAGGATTGCTAACCGATAGCTAGGTCGGTATGAACTATAAATAGGAGTTAGGGTGTGGGGGTTAGAGTGTGGAGTATTGGAAGATAAACTATTGGGTTGACTAGATAATTTTTTTCTTGAATGTTTCCCTCTTAGGGGAAAAAATTCGTAAGCAGCACATAACAAACTAGCTGACCAGAAAAATATCAGGGGACTATCGGGTAGGGTAAGCACACCAAAGCCAATTTGAAAAATCGGAATAATGGTAGCGATCGCTAACGTTAATCTAGCCGCTTTGGTGTTAAATAGATGAGTGCTAGTCAGATACAGTAGCAATAGGCTACCTGTATACAAAATCAGGGAACCCAGACGAATGGTGAATTGGGAAACCTCTCCCGTTATCCAAGTACCAAAGCCAGTAGTCAGGGCAACTAAAACTGGGTGATCAAAATAACTCCAGTCTAGATGGAGGCTATAGACATAGTAATAGGCTTCATCAATACCAGGGTAAAGCCAGAAAGCAATGATACACCGAAACAGTAGCCCCCCTAGCAGCCAACCAAGTACAAATTGATGTTGAGACAACCTTTTCAGGGCGTTATGCATCATGTATAATAGCAGTTTTCAATGGGGTGAGGTACAAATTACTGGCTTTTAGGGAGCAGGAATCCCTTACAGGGGTAGGTTTTTTACATTTGGGTCGGGAGTCGGGAGCGGTGCGACCCGTGGCGAATTTAATTACGGGTCAAGCGCACCGAGGGAGTCGGGAGCGGTGCGACCCGTGGCGAATTTAATTACGGGTCAAGCGCACCGAGGGAGTTAACAGAAGCAGGAAATGGGCAGAATTATTCCGAAAATGATTGTGTATTTTGATACATATATTTAGGATTTTATACAATCATGAAAGTATAGCACTACGCATTAAAGTTAGGACATTGATAAAAGCAGAAAAAGGTGCGACCCGTGGCGAATTTAATAATTAGATGCGGAAAGCGCACCTGCGCTAATGCACTTGCACTTTTGCCTCTTGCCTGACCCCCTTTTTAAGGCTAGGGGGGATTCCTCTTGCCTTGCGCGTAGCGCTATACTTACTCGCCCCAATGTTCACAAACCTACCCTTGTAAGGTTAGGGGGGATTCCTGCCTCACAAGTGTAGGTTTTTTAATTTGGGGGGAGTAACGACTCATGGATCAGCTATAGAGTAGATTAACCAGCAACTGTGTATAAGTGTTAATCCAAATCTAAATCCGTTACTGCTCCGACACTACTGGAAGAGACTAAGGTGGCATACTTTGCCAATACCCCTGTGGTATAACGGGGCTTGGGTGGTTGCCAACTAGCACGGCGTTGCTCTAATTCTTGATCGGACACATTTAGTTGTAAGTATCGCTGATGGGCATCAATGGTAATCATATCCCCTTCCTGGACTAATGCGATCGCACCTCCAACCGCTGCTTCTGGTGCGACATGACCGACTACCATGCCATAAGTACCTCCAGAAAATCGTCCATCGGTAATTAATCCCACTGAATCACCTAACCCAGCACCAATAATGGCTGATGTGGGAGCCAGCATTTCCCGCATGCCTGGGCCACCCTTTGGTCCTTCATAGCGCACCACAATCACATCACCAGAGTTGATCTTACCTGCGAGAATCGCATCTAAGCAGGCTTCCTCGGATTCAAATACTCGCGCTGGACCGGTGATTTGAGGATTTTTTACCCCAGTAATCTTTGCTACTGACCCTTCTGTGGCCAGATTCCCTTTCAGAATGGCTAAGTGTCCTTGAGCATACACAGGATTATCCCAAGGACGAATTACATCTTGGTCAGCAGGGGGTTGATCAGGTACCTCTTCTAACACTTCCGCTATAGTTTGGCCGGAAATGGTCAAGGCATCCCCATGGAGCAAATCATTGACCAACAGCATTTTCATAACTTGGGGAATCCCCCCGGCGCGGTGCAAATTTACAGTGACATAGCGACCACTGGGTTTGAGGTCACACAGGACTGGTACTTTCCCCCGGATGGTTTCAAAGTCATCAATGGATAAGGCTACTCCAGCAGCATGGGCGATCCCTAATAGATGCAAGACTGAGTTGGTGGAACCACCTACTGCCATAATTACTGCGATCGCATTCTCAAAAGCCTTTCGTGTTAAAATAGCCCTAGGTAGTATTTGCTGGCGAATTGCTTCGACTAACACAAAAGCAGATTTCTCAGCACTATCGGCCTTCTCAACATCTTCCGCTGCCATGGTAGAGGAATAGGGCAAACTCATCCCCATTGCCTCAAAAGCAGAGGACATAGTATTAGCGGTAAACATGCCGCCACAGGAACCAGCACCAGGGCAAGCGTTGAGTTCCACCGCCTTGAGTTTAGCCTCGTCAATCTTGCCAGCACTGTGTTGACCAACAGCTTCAAAGGCACTCACTACCGTTAAATCTTGACCATCGAGATGTCCAGGTTTAATCGTGCCACCATAAACGAAAATTGCTGGGATATTCATCCTGGCAATGGCAATCATCGCCCCTGGCATATTCTTATCGCAGCCGCCAATGGCCAAAACTCCATCCATACTTTGGCCATTACAAGCGGTCTCAATAGAATCAGCAATTACTTCCCGGGATACCAGGGAATATTTCATCCCTTCCGTTCCCATGGAAATCCCGTCACTAATCGTAATTGTACCAAACATCTGAGCCATAGCACCAGCAGTGGTCAATCCCGCCTCTGCTCGTTTGGCCAAATCATTTAACCCCAAATTGCACGGAGTAATAGTGCTGTAGCCATTAGCAAGACCAACAATGGGCTTAGTAAAATCGTCATCAGTGAAACCAACAGCCCTCAGCATGGCTCGGTTAGGGGCTCGCTGAACACCTTGGGTAACCACTTGGCTTCTCAAATTCTCCGGCATGGATATGTTCTCCTCAAGGACTAAAGTCTCTACCAGAGATTTTAGATTTAGCCATCAAATTTAGCCATCATATCAAGTCTGGTTGAATACCCATCATCGGGAGTGTGGTAAGTGTGGTAAGCGTGGGGAGATGGGGAGATTTTTATTAAGGGTATGAAAACCGGATTTAGCTAGATTAGCTAAGGGAGTGCAGTTTCCTCGACTGGACGTACAATTGTTGGTGTCTTACTTTGCTCTGGCTTAAAGATGGCATCAAGTGCTTCTTTTAGATTTTGAGCCATAATAATCTGGTTTTGATAAACCACAATAACTCGCACTAATGTTGGCAGACTATGTTGCTCAGCTTCTATATACAATGGCTCAACATACAGTAGCGATTGCTCGATGGGAATAACTAAAAGATTTCCCTGAACTGCTCTTGAACCCTTTTGATTCCATAAGGAAATTTGTTGAGAGATGACTGGATCTTGATTAATCAGGGCTTCAATTTGCTCTGGTCCATAGATTAGTTGTTGCTTGGGAAACTGATACAGAAGTAACTTGCCATATTGATCCCCATCAGAGCGACCAGCTAGCCAACCAATTAAATTATTACGACCTGTAGGAGTATAGGGGTGGAGCAAGATAAATTCTTCTGATTTCTCCTTGGGCAGTTTCATGATAATGTAGTAGGGTTCCACTGATTTAGATTTACCAGCATAAATTTCCTGGGGAATCCGCCACAAATCCTCTTGGTTGTAAAAGACCTGGGGGTCAGTCATGTGATATGCTAGCAAGCGCTCGGATTGGATATTAAATAGATCAATGGGGTAGCGTAGATGAGTCCGCAGGTTGGTGGGCATGGCATCCAGTGACTTGAAGAAATTCGGGAAAATCTTACTCCAAGTTTGAATAATCGGGTCTTTTGGGTCAGCTATGTAGAAACTAACATCGCCATTGTAGGCATCAATAACCACTTTTACGGAGTTACGGATGTAGTTAAACTGGTTGTCACCTGGGTCGGCATAGGGGTAGCGATCGCTTGTGGTGTAGCCATCCACAATCCAGTAAAGATAATTCTTAGTGACCCCTGACTCCCCAACAGAAGTATCAGCAATTACCAGGTAGGGGTCAGCATCATAGCGTAAGAAGGGAGCGATCGCTTGAATCCGTTGCCGAATATTACGGCGGAACAGTAACCGTGTTTTGGGTGTGAAATTCCCAGTCAGTACCATCTGCCAGTCTTTAAGATACTGGGCAAACACTAACCGCCGCCAAAAGGAGTTTAGGGCAACACCACCAGTGCCATCGTAGGTGTTGTAAACGTTTTCTTCTCCACTCGGATAGTCTAATTCCTGAGTTTTGGTGGAGGTCATGATATAGTTATTGGTCAGTTCTCCGTAGTAAATCCGGGGTTGACCAATGGGGATACTATCACGAATTTCTGGAGAGGATGTATATAAGCTTCCTTTGAGCGCTTCACCTCCACCAGAACCGATGTCTTTAATAAAGTAGTATGGCAGTCCTCCCTCCCCTACCTGATTCACAGCAGAGAGGGTAAACCCATAGCCATGGGTATAGACTAAGTGTTTGTTAACCCAAGTTTGTGCTTGTTTGGGCACAGCATCATAGTCTAATTCCCTTGCAGCAATGAGTACTTGTTGTTTTTGAGTTTTTGAAGGTTTTCTAGGGTTATTTGGTTGTTCGCGAAGCGTGGCCTTTTGGCCAAGGTTATTTGATTGTTCGCGAAGCGTGGCCTTTTGGCCAAGGTTATTTGGTTGTTCGCGAAGCGTGGCCTTTTGGCCAAGGTTATTTGATTGTTCGCGAAGCGTGGCCTTTTGGCCAAGGTTATTTGGTTGAAAGTTACTTGGTTGAAAGTTACTTGGTTGAAAGTTACTTGCTTGAAGGTTATTGGCTTGAAGGTTATTGGCTTGAAGGTTATTGGCTTGAAGGGGGTTTTTTGAACTTTCAACCTTCAACTTGCTAACATTCAACCTGCCAACATTCAACCTGCCAACATTCAACCAGTCAACATTCAACCTGCTACCAACATTCAACCTGTCAACATTCAACCTGTCAACATTCAACCTGCTGCCAACATTCAACTTGCTGCCAACATTCAACCCAGCCTTCAACCCAGCTTTCAACTGGTTTGGATTAACTTTAATGGTGTAGCGATCAAAATTGGCGTCGGGAAATGTGTAGTAAAGTCTCAGTTGTTGGAGCTGACGATTACTTTGTAATAAGGGGCGGGTATCCCACAGGGGAATGTTGTCGATAGTTAGGTTATTTTTTTCTAGATCGGTTCTGGTGAGCTTACCTTGGGGGTTAAAGGTTTCAGCTTCAATACTATCGAGGTCAAAGGCTGCTCTGGTCAGAGCAATAGTCCGAGCAATATAGGGTCGTTCTAAGGCTAACTCGTTGGGTTCGACTTTAAACCGTTGCACTGCTGCGGGTAAGATTACCCCAGCAATCCCCCATATCCCTAGGTATAAGCCAAGTATCCACAATGCCACTGGTATTTTGGTGGGCAGACGGCGTATCCAGACAATTGACCTCAAGAGTAACAACAGTGCGATCGCAAATGCGAGAATGCTCAATCCTGTATTAAAGGGCAACTTGACTGAGACATTGGTGTAGCCTGCACCATAAGCAACACCACGGGTTGAATACAGTAAGTTGTACCGGGAAAGCCAATAGTGGAAGGCTGTGATTGCCGACACAGCAGACCCAAGGCCATACAGGTGTCGTAGTTGGTTTTGGGAAAATCCCGGAAATTTCCCATCTGAGACGCTATTGCCTGAGGTTAAGTAAATTAGCCATACCGCAACTAGACCAAAGAGAAATAAGCCCCCTAGCCAAAAATTCAATAGTTGCCATACCGGTACACCAAATACGTAGAAGCCGATATCCTGTCCAAATAGTGGCTCGGTAGTGTTAAAGTGAGTGGGATAGAGATACTCTAAAATTCTGCCCCATTGTTCTGAAATCACCATCGCCCAGGCAAAACTTAGTGCTAGGGCGATCGCTCTTAACCACAACTGAGCATTTACCATTAGCCCTACCATCACTGCCGAAATCATCCCCAGCTGCCAAACCAGATTGCTTCTGGATTCGGATAAAAATCGCTTTCCGAGAGATACCCAACCCAAGGGTGACGGTAGGGGGGGTGTCGCTTCACTCATAAAGGTGGCTGACAAGGTTTCTCGATGGAAATGCCAAACAGAAAAGGCCATTTTTCCGTAGTACAACAGCACCACCCCAACTAATAAACTGAGTGCTAGGGCAAATGGCAAAAGCGATCGCAATCTGAAGGCTGGGCGTTTTCTAGAAAATTTTCCTCTTGGTCTGACTCCCGATCTCACTATTGGGGAGGGTGAGTTGAACCTTGTTTGGTCAAGGGTTAAATATGAAGAGTCAAGAGTCTTGAACCCTTTTAGCCAGGTAATCTCGAGATCAGCTAAGTTTTCTGGATGCTTGAAGTGGTTGGCTAACCGTAAATTGGTGAGCAAAAACCCCAATGATATGATAAATACAATTACCCACAAACTCAGCTGGGTCTGCAAACGCAGCAAGAAAGCCGATAGATAATCCACTTCCGTGAACCATAAAATTGCTGCTACCAGGTGAGATAGCAAATTCCAAGCTATCCATACACCCAGTAGCCCAGTAACCCAGCGCAATAGTTTGGTCATTGGTCTTTAGTTTTTGGTCATTACCAGCATAGCGTGGTCTATCAAAAACTAAGTATTCAGCTGTCAGCCGTCAGCCGTCAGCTTATTTTTCAAGTGGCATGCGCTATGGGCATAAACTGTTCGGTGTAGCGTCACCACAGGCTTTTAGCCGTTCGCTTAGCTGATAGCTGATAGCTGATAGGTCTCCACAAAATACCAATTCAAGTAGGGTGGGCAACGTTCTGTGTACTATAATACACATTTGAACCAAACTGTTTTTGCCCACCCTACAAGTTTTTGCTAACTGCTAAATTGCTCGCCAGTATCTAGATTGAATAGCATTTGTAACGATTCCATGGCCAGCCGTCGAGTTTCAATATCTTGCTGTGCTCGTAATTGCACCATCGGGTCATGAAGGATTTTGTTAACAATCCCTCTGGTTAGGGCTTCGATCACTTCTTGATGTTTTTCGGCAAATTCTGACCCGAGACGGGATAGGGCTTTCTCTAGCTCTTGCTCACGAATTGTTTCGACCTTGCTGCGCAAGCTACTAATGGTAGAAACGGTTTCGAGGGAACGCCACCAGATGTCAAAGGCTGCCACTTCTTCTTCCAAGAGTTCTTGTGCTTCCATCGCCATCTTACGACGGCTTTCCTGATTCTGTGCTACCACTGCTTTTAAGTCATCCACGTTGAATGAGTGGACAGTCTCTAGCTCATCAACATCCGCTGCCACATTACGAGGCACAGAAATATCAATTAGCATTAAGGAATGGCTAGTCTGCAACACTCCTTCTAAATTAGACCGAGTCAGGAGTGGTTCGGTGGCACCAGTGCTAGTAAATACGATATCTGACTGGGCAACCACTGTCATCATATCTGACAAGGAATGGAGTTTTAGCTCCGCTTTGGGAAACCCTTTCGCTAACTCTTCAGCCCGTTTGGTGGAACGATTCAGAATTGAGATATCTACAGCACCTTTGGCCAGCAAATGTTTAACCAGCAAGCGCGACATCTTGCCAGCACCGATAATTGCTATTTTATAGGGCGTCAAAGAGGTGCCATAAAGGGTTTCTACCTTCTGCTGAGCTAACTCTACCGCTGCTGAGCTAATGGAGACCGCCCCAGTGCCAATACTGGTTTCCGTGCGAACTCGCTTACCGGCAGTAATTGCTTGTTTAAACAGTTTATTAAGTAGACGTCCGATTCCCTTGTGTTGCTGACCAAGTTTATGGGTGGTTTTGACCTGAGCTAGAATCTGCCCTTCTCCTAAGACTAGGCTATCTAGACCTCCAGCAACCCGCATTAAGTGCATGACTGCATCATGATACAACAGAATAAATAGGTGGGGGCGCAACTTGGCTAGAGGAATGCCAGCTTTTTCTGTCAGAAACTGGCACAATTCTCGAATTCCTGCATCAGTTTCGGTGGTGACTATATAAACTTCCAACCGATTACAAGTACTCAGTATCGCTACCTCTTCAATATGAGGATAGCTACATAAGTGGGGCATCACAGTCTCTAACTGGGCTTCTGGAATGCTCAGTTTTTCTCTGACTTCAACCGGTGCTGTCTTATGGCTCAGACCTACTACGGCAATATTCATGTTTTTGATAAGGAGGTTTGATGGGAGTGTTAGTTATAGAAGTTATCAAAAAGGTGATGAACTTTCATCTTGGGTTTTAGGGAGTAGGGAGTAGGGAGTAGCGATGCAGCGCGGTCTTGGGGAGGCAGCGCGGTCTTGGGGGTCTCCCCCATGAGCGACTGCCGTGGTTTCCCCCATGAGCGACTGCATCAAGACGGGAGTAGGGAGTAGCGATGCAGCGCGGTCTTGGGGAGGCAGCGCGGTCTTGGGGGTCTCCCCCATGAGCGACTGCCGTGGTTTCCCCCATGAGCGACTGCATCAAGACGGGAGTAGGGAAAAAATATTGTGTACTTTATTAGGATTAAAACCGTTATCTTAGTAATTCTTTATCGGGTGCATCTCATATTTGTAAAAAAGTTGGGTAGGGTGCGTTAGGGGAGCCTCATTTTCTGCCTCGTAGCCAGGCTTTGGATAGCCCGCCCCGTAACGCACAACCGTGTCAAACAGCTTTTAGGAGATGCACCCTTATTTATCGGTTTTTTGGTACAAATGTTTCCTACAAATGCTGCCTACAAATCCTTCCTAAAAGGCAGTTGAAGGAAGGGTTAAACTACTTTGTTCAACCTTCCTTCAAGTTTGAACTACTGTTGCTAGGGCGTGTTTTCAAAGTTTTCCGCAAGATGATGATCCCCCCCAGCCCCCCTTATTAAGGGGGGAGCCATACTCAAAAAGATTATGATTCCCCCCAGCCCCCCTTATTAAGGGGGGAGCCATACTCAAAAAGATTATGATTCCCCCCAGCCCCCCTTATTAAGGGGGGAGCCATACTCAAAGTCCCCCTTTTTTAAGGGGGATTTAGGGGGATCTCCGAGGCAAGAAGAGACGCCCTAACCGCAACAGGGGTAAGCATTCAGCTGACGACTGATAGCTGATCGCTGATTGCTTACCTACAGGGTTACAACCCTATTCCTAAGAGTTAGCTCAATTGGATATACTTGGGCTGTTCAAACATATGAACGGTGTCCACAAATCGAGCGGTCTTGGACTGACTTGAAATAACTAGGCTTTGAGTCCGTGCTCCACCTTGGAAGAACCGAACCCCTTCCATCAGGGTTCCTGGGGTGATACCACAAGCAGCAAACAGTACGGTTTCACCAGAGGCTAGTTCCTCAGCATTGTAAACCTTATCGGGGTCGGTAATCTTCATGCTTGCGAGCCGTTCAATGTTGCTTTCTTTGCTCTCCCCAATCAGACCAGTTTTCACGATGGCGGGATCGTAGATCAGCTGACCTTGGAAGTGTCCCCCTAAGGCACGCATTGCTGCTGCTGAGATTACCCCTTCTGGGGCAGCACCGATGCCCATCAAGGCATGGATATTGGTACCAGCAAAGGCACAGGAGATGGCGGCGGAAACATCACCGTCACTAATCAGTCGCACCCGAGCACCAGCTCCCCGGATTTCGTTGATCAAGTCCTTGTGACGGGAACGGTCCATCACAACTACCACCAGTTCATCAATGGAGCGCTCTAGACAATCGGAGAGGATTTGCAGATTTTCCGTTGCGGACTTGTTGATATCTACATGATTCTTGGCTTGGGGTGGTGCTGCCAGCTTCTTCATGTAGAAGTCAGGAGCAGCAAATAGACCGCCCTTCTCGGAAATAGCTAGCACTGCCATGGAACCGTTTTGGCCATAGGCCACTAGGT
The DNA here is from genome assembly GCF_010672795.1 of Moorena sp. SIO1G6. Lineage (NCBI taxonomy): Bacteria > Bacillati > Cyanobacteriota > Cyanophyceae > Coleofasciculales > Coleofasciculaceae > Moorena > Moorena sp. SIO1G6. The sequence goes on along the minus strand of NZ_JAAHFZ010000078.1, from coordinate 5,767 downwards.
TGGTGCCTTCACAGGGGTCAACTGCAATATCAATTTCTACCAGTTCATCTGGGTTACAGAAGTTGGCAGCATCCTCTTGGGTACAAATCCCAACTTCTTCACCAATGTAGAGCATGGGAGCATCATCCCGCTCCCCTTCCCCAATTACAATCCGACCCCGCATATAGATCTTGTTCATCCGCTCCCGCATAGCTTCTACAGCCACTTGGTCAGCAGTGTTTTTCTCCCCTTTACCCATCCATTTGGCGGATGCGATCGCAGCTTTTTCTACGACTTCTATAATTTCTAAACCTAGTGTATTTTCCAAAGCGCCCGTTCTCCCAAAAGCTAGATGAGCTTATTTTCTTAATTATTTGTTTACAGTTCTTAAGTCTATCAGAGCGTGGTATCTCGCAGAAGGGAACAGGGAATAGGGAATAGGGAACAGGGACTGAAATCCTTGTTTACTCTAGGGTTTAGGTTTGTGAACTATGGGGGAAGGGGTGTGTGGAAACGGTTGCGATCGCATCACCCTAGGGAACAGGGAATAGGGAACAGGGAACAGTGACTGAAACCCTTTTCCCTCCTTACTCAGAAAAACCGTTGCGTTCGCATCACCCTAGGGAACAGGGAATAGGGAATAGGGAACAGTGACTGAAACCCTTTTCCCTCCTTACTCAGAAAAACCGTTGCGATCGCATCACCCATCCTGCCTCTTAAACCAAGGACCCACCACCTGGATCAATCTACTCAATGCTCCCACTAACACTGCGATCGCTAAAATCATTTCCGCTGGACTGTCCCCATCTTTGAGCCAGAGAGCAGGATTTTCCATGAGGGGCTGTGGTTGTTCGACTAATGCTATAGTGTCAACTCCTTGATTATCAAGTACTTGCTGTTTGAGGTCATTCATGGTAATGCTTCGATTTCCTAACTGAAACCATAGTGACCTGGGGGTGGTGTCCAAACGCAACAGTTAGTTGAGGGAAGCTACAACCACTGTGTATCAAGGCTAGACTAGTTGAGGGTAGCTTCTGCAATTTTGGGAAAACCTACCCTAACCCTGAAGTTTTTTTCTTGCCCATCCCCAAATAGCATGCCAAGACCTACTTACGGTCCTAAAGTTAAAAACAGAGCATTGCGTCTATTTGAAGCATTAGTTTCTTTTGCTCAAGACATCGCTAATCACGGGAATCCAGATATTAAATTCCGTTGGATAGAGAAAAACTCAAGTCATCGAGAACTAGTAATCCAAACTCAGACCAGATTTTTAATTGAACTGACCAAGAAAGATAACTATCCAGGTAGTCTCAGCAAGCCTCAAGTAGTGGAAGCCTTGCAGCGGATGGAAGACTTCTTAGGAATTTTAGAAGACAACCGTGTCAAGAAGAAGGGAAAGGATGAAAGGCATTTTACCCTGAGACTCTACTGCCAAGACCTAGCCACAAACCTAGAAAGATTTAATCAACAGTGGGACAATAAACGACCAGAGAAATCGAAACAGCAATCCCTACCAACTGCTACTACTCCTGCCAAAACCTGCCAAGCTCTTAGTCCTAAGCCAGGGGTTCCTTTCCAAGCCCCAGCCCTACCACCTTACTTTATCCAGCGCCCAGAGGTAAGCCAATCCCTGAAGCAATCCTTACTGTCAGAGCAGACAGCTAAGACTGGCACTCTGGTGGTTAGCGCTATTTATGGTCTCGGCGGTATTGGTAAATCCACCTTGGCTGCTGCTATTGCCCATGATCCAGAGGTACAGACTCATTTTCCCGATGGTATTCTGTGGGCAACCTTGGGTCAGCAGCCAGATTTGCTGTCTTTTCTCAGTAGTTGGATCCAAGCACTGGGAGACCATGACTACAAACCGACTAATACTAATGCTGCTTCTAGACATTTACAAACCTTGCTGTTTGACAAGGCTACGTTGCTAGTAGTAGACGACGCTTGGAACCCAGACCATGTGCAACCGTTTCGGATTGGTGGTGCTAAGTGCCGGGTGTTAGTGACAACTCGTGAAGCTCAAATTGTGGGAGTGACTCGCTATGATTTGGATGTAATGAATCCCTCACAAGCCTTAGGGTTACTGGAAGAGTATGGGGGTTCTAAACTCCAGGGGTCAGACCGTAAACAAGCCCAAGCCCTAGCCACAACAGTGGGCTACTTACCCCTAGCCCTGGAGTTAGCGGCAGCACAAATAGCCGATGGTATTTCCTGGCAGGAGTTACTCACTGACCTGCAAGAAGAAATTGCCCTGTTGGAAACCTTAGATTTACCTGGTGCCCAAGAGGTTGGTGAAAAGCGACGCAAGCACTACAGCCTAGTGGCATCCTTTAATCTCAGTTTACGGCGACTACCACCAGGAAAATTTCAGCAGTTTGCCTGGTTTGGTGTCTTGCCAGAAGATGTCTCGATTACTCCGGCTTTAGGCACAACCTTGTGGGATGTTGGTGCTAGAGAGGCCAGAAAGACCTTACAGTATTTTAAATCTAAGGCTCTACTGCTCTCTGGTAAATCCACTAATGGCACTCCCACCTATCAGCTCCATGACTTAGTTCATGACATGGCCCGTCGGTTGCTAACTGCTGAACCAGCTACAGAGGGAGAGGGAAGCTTACCGGGTTTGGGATTAACCTGGCCCCAAGCCCATGGTCAACTCCTAGAGCGCTATCGCCAAAAAACCCAAAACGGTTTATGGCACACCCTACCAGACGATGGCTATAGTCACAGTTATCTGACCTGGCATTTAGAAAAAGCGGGTTGTATAGAGGAAGTACACCAGCTGCTGCAGGAGGAAACAGCAGGGGGGCGTAATGGTTGGTATGAAACTGGTGAACGTTTGGGTCAACCGGCGAATTTTGTCAAGGATGTGGCTAAAGGTTGGCAGTTAGCAGAAGAGGCTTTTTCCTCTTCACCAATTCCTTCCATTACTTTGCAGTGCCGTTATGCCTTGATGGTGTCTTCCCTCAATAGTTTGCTTGGGCATATACCAGGAGAGTTGATGGCAGCCCTGGTAGAGAAACAGGTGTGGACTCCAGTTCAGGCTTTGGCTTATGTTCAACACATACAAGATCCTAATCGTCGAAGATCAGCACTAAAAGAGCTAGCCCCAAAGTTACCGGAAACATTACTCTCAGAAGCCCTCAAAATCGCACAGGCCATTACCGATGATAGTTACCGAGCCTATGCCCTGAGTTACCTAGCACCATATTTACCGGAAAGTCTACTCTCAGAAGCCCTAGAAGTGGCACGGGCACTTACCAACAACAAATACCGAGCCGATGCCCTGAGTGAACTAACACCACGTTTGCCGGAAATCTTATCAGAAGCCCTAGAAGTGGCACGGGCCATTACCAATGATAGAGACCGAGCCTATGCCCTGATTGGACTAGTACCACAGCTACCGGAAATCTTATCAGAAGCCCTAGATGCGGCACGGGCCATTACCAATGATAGAGACCGAGCCTATGCCCTGATTGGACTAGTACCACAGTTGCCCGAAATTCTACCAGAAGCCCTAGAAGCCGCACGAGCCATTACCGATGAGTCAAGCCGAGCCTATGCCCTCAGAGCACTAGCACCACAGTTCCCGGAAATTTTACCAGAAGCCCTAGATGCGGCACGAGCCATTACCAATGAGTCAAGCCGAGCCTATGCCCTGAGTCACCTAGCACCACAGTTGTCGGAAAGCTTGCTCCCACAAGCCCTAGAAGCAGCACGAGCCATTACCAATGATAGAAACCGAGCCGATGCCCTAAGTGGACTAGCACGACATTGGCCGGAAATTTTACCAGAAGCCCTAGAAGCCGCACGAGCGATCACCAATGATACAGACCGAGCCTATGCCCTGAGTACACTAGCACGACATTGGCCTCAAATCCTACCAGAAGCTCTAAAAGCGACACGAGCCATTACCAGTCAGTCGAGCCGAGCCGATGCCTTGAGTGAACTAGCACCACAGTTGCCCGAAAGCCTACTCCCAGAAGCCCTAGATATGGCACGAGCCCTTACTGATGATAGAGACCGAGCTATAGTCCTGAGTAAACTAGCACCACAGTTGGGGGAAAGCCTACTCTCACAAGCCCTAGAAGTGGCACGGGCCATTACCGATCACAAAGACCGAGCCGATGCCCTGATTGAAATAGCACCACAGTTGCCTCAAATCTTACCAGAAGCCCTAGATGCGGCACGAGCCCTTACCGATCACAAAGACCGAGCCGATGCCCTGATTGAAATAGCACCACAGTTGCCTCAAATCTTACCAGAAGCTCTAGAAGTGGCACGAGCCCTTACCGATCACAAAGACCGAGCCGATGCCCTGATTGAAATAGTACCCAATTTGCCTCAAATCTTACCAGAAGCCCTAGAAGCGGCACGAGCCCTTACCGATGAGTGGAGCCGAGCCCTAGCCCTGATTGAAATAGTACCCAATTTGCCTCAAATCTTACCAGAAGCCCTAGAAGCCGCAAGGGTCATTACCGATCAGTTCCAGCGAGCTATAGTCCTGAGTAACCTAGCACGACATTTGCATCAAATTCTACCAGAAGACCTAGAAGCTGCACGAGCCATCATTACCGATGAGTCAAACCGAGCCATAGCCCTGATTTTACTAGCACGACATTGGCCAGAAAGCCTACTTCCAGAAGTCCTACAAATGGCACGGACAATTCAGTCTGAGTATCACCGAGCTGACGTTTTCAGTGGACTAATCGAAAATCCCCACTTTTCCCTCCAAGAGGACGTTTCCCTTTGGCAAGAGTTTCTTCACACCTTGGCTTGTCGCGATCGCCAGTCTTTCTTAACAGACCTGGTTAATCTCAGTCCAACTATTATCTCTTTGGGAGGCAAGGAAGCTCTGGCTGCAATTGTTGAAGCGATTAAGGATGTAAGTCGGTGGTGGCCCTAGAGTGGGAATTGTGGGGAGATTTGTATTAAGGGTAATTATCTGGAGATGATATCAAAAAGCTTTAAAAATAGAGGTTTTATGAATTATTTATCTATGGTTTTTGTAACCATTATTACAACCATTAATAACTAGTATTTTAAAATAAATAATCAAACCAAATACTGATTTATAGTAACACCAAAACTTATCCTATTTCTTTCCTTTTTCTTAAGTTAAACTAGCCCCTAACCATGCTATATCTTTAACTAGGATTCAACAATATAGGATTAACCAAAAATGCTGGATTTTCTCAATCCCATCCTAGGACGCAACCCAGAACAGATGAAAGCCAATGTGGAAATTTACACCTGGCAAGCCTGCCCCTTCTGTATCCGAGCCAAGCTATTGCTATGGTGGAAAGGGGTTGACTACACCGAGTATAAAATCGATGGCGACGACAATGCCAGAAACCAGATGGCGGAACGAGCCAACGGAGGTCGAACGGTACCCCAAATTTTTATCAATAACCAACACATTGGCGGTTGTGATGAGTTGTATGATTTAGACGGTAAGGGACAATTGGAATCTTTGCTAACTCAGCCAGCGAGCTGATTTTTAGGTTGAAGGTTAGTTGGTTGAAAGTTGAAGGTTGGAGGTTAGTTGGTTGGAGGGTTAAGGTTGAAGGGTTAGTAAGCATTCAGTAGGTTGAAGGTTGAAGGCGTAGGGTGTGTTAGGGGCGGACTTGCCCTTATTTTTCGCCTCGTAGCCAGGGTTGAGATAGTCTGCCCCGTAACGCACCACCAAAAGGCTGGCCCTGATTTTCCACCTCTTTGCCAGTTTTGGGAAAGCCTGTCCGAGGCAGGAAACGGGCAAGATGCCCGTTCCACCCACCGGGTCAAACAGTAA